>PWUB01000035.1 GCA_003563755.1 Clostridia bacterium | reverse complement strand
GAAGTCACCCAGGTGGTTGCCGGGATCGCCGAGCACTACGACCCCGAGGACATGACCGACCGCCTGGTGGTCGTCGTCGCGAATCTCGAGCCGGCCAAGCTGTTCGGCGTTGAGTCGCAGGGCATGATCCTGGCAGCGGAGGACGGAGACGACATGGCCCTGGTAACCCTGGATGGGGTCATGCCGCCGGGAAGCAGGGGGAAGTGATTTGAAGATGATAGACACCCATGCGCACCTGGAGGATTCGCGCTTCGATGGGGATCGGGACGCGTGCCTGCACCGGGCGTATGAAAACTCGGTTGTCGCCGTCGTCAACGCCGGGGTGAGCCGCGAGCGGTCGGAGGCTGCGGCCAGGCTGGCCCGTGATCATCCCCGGGTGTGGGCGACGGTCGGGGTTCATCCTCACGGGGCATCGGACGCAGCTGACGATGATCTGGCCTGGATCGTGGACCTTCTGCACCACGAGGGTGTGCTGGGGATCGGGGAGACGGGCCTGGACTACCACTACGATCACTCTCCGCGTGATGTGCAGCGCCGGGTTTTCCGGAGGCAGCTGGAACTGGCCAAAAGGCTGGAGGTTCCGGTGGTCATTCATGATAGAGAGGCCCACGATGACTGCTTCGCCATCCTAGAGGAGGAGCTCCCACCCCAACACCCGGTGCTTCTGCACTGCTTCTCGGGCGATGCTGCCCTCATGGAGCGGGCCCTGGGGCGCGGCTACTACCTGGGCCTGGGGGGAGTGGTGACCTTCAAGAACGCAAGGGACACCCGTGAGGTCGCCGCCCGGGTGCCCCTGGACAGGCTGTGTTTGGAGACGGATGCCCCGTACCTGGCACCCCACCCCCGGCGGGGCCGGCGCAACGAGCCCGCCCTGATTCCCCACATCGCCCGGAAGATAGCTCGGCTGCGCGGGATCCCGATGTCGGAGGTGGCCGACAGCACCACCTGCACCGCCCGGGCGTTTTTCGGCCATCCCCTCGTGGAGGAGGCGGGCCCTTGCAGCAGCTGACGCCCTCGGGGCTCCGCGATGTGCTCGAACGCCACGGTGTGAGACCTGATAAGAGACTTGGACAGCATTTCCTCACGGACACGAACATCGTCCGTATCATCGCCGGGCACGCCCTTGAATCGGATCACGCCGTCGACCTCGGGGCCGGGCCCGGCATACTGACCCTGCCCCTTTCACACCGCTGCCGCCGGGTCACTGCGGTCGAGATCGACGACCGGTTCGAGCCCATCCTCGATGAAGTCCTACGCGGCCGCAGCAACGTCGAGGTCATCATTGCCGATGCCCGCACCATGGACTGGAGCTTCCTCTCATTGAGGGAGCCCCTGAGGGTTTTTGGCAACCTGCCCTACGGTGCCGCTGCACCGATCCTGGCAAACTTCCTCGAGTCGGAGGTGAGGTGGTCGACGGGAGTGTTCATGTTCCAGCGGGAGGTAGCTGAACGGCTGGTGGCCGATCCCGGGAGTAGGGATTACGGAATACTGACCCTGGCCGTCGAGTTCTTCGCCGGGGTCAGGATGCTGCGCCGGATCGGTCCGCGTTCCTTCTTCCCCCGGCCCGAGGTAGACTCCGCCCTGGTTCAACTCGAGCCTGTCCGGCATCCAGGCGTCCCCTTCCGGGTTTACATGCTTCTTGTGCGGGCTGGCTTCGGTCTCCGCAGAAAGACCATACGGAATGCCTTCAGGGGCTTTCGTGATCTCGAACTGCCCGACACAAGCGTGGATGCACTCCTGGATGCAGGTGGCATAGACCCCGGGCGGCGGGGGGAGTCCCTGTCCCTCGATGAATACGTCCGCCTGGCGGAGGTCTACTGCTCCCTGTTCGGTAATGACAGCCAGGGAGAAGGGTGCGGTTAGACAACCCGCATTCATGGTGTATAATAGGTCTGCGAAGGAGGTCGCCCGATGGCAGGTTCTGCAGCTAGGGATTCGTACCGCGGTATGGATCCCGGTGAGTTCATCAGCCCCACGGAGGGTCCCATGGGCTTCGAGACCATGTTCTCGAGGATCATGCAGTTCATGAAAGAGGAGCCCGATGCCGACTACAAGATCATAGTGGGTTCGGATTCTCAGATGAAAGACCGCATCTGCTTCGTCACGGCGGTCATAGTACACCGGATCGGCAAGGGTGCCCGCTACTACTACCAGCGGCAGTATCACCGCAAGCTCGCCAGCCTGCGCCAGCAGATCTTCTACGAAGCCTCCCTGAGCCTGCACCTGGCAGGTCTTCTGGCCGGGAAACTCTCTGAGAACGGGCAGGCGGCCATGAACGTGGAGATTCACCTCGACGTGGGACAGCGCGGCGATACCAGGGACCTCATCCGTGAGATCGTCGGGATGGTCACCGGCAGTGGTTTCGATGCCAAGATCAAACCCGACTCCTTCGGTGCCTCCAACGTGGCCGACAGGCATACTAAGTAGCTTTGATCCCCGACCAGAGCGAAGGAACTGTCTTCCCCGTGGTGAATCCTTAGAACAACCTGTACTGCGGAGGCGAGAATATGAGCAGCGATCTGTTGTGGGAACGGTTGGGAGATGAACTGGTCTGCATCGTCGATGAATACCGGGGCGTGGCGGGACTTCACCTGGTGGAGCTGAAGAGCGGACGCCGCGTGGATATCAACGGCGATGTGGTGCTGGCGGCGGGAAGCACCATCAAGGTGCCGGTATTGATGGAGCTTTTCAGAAAGCATGATCGGGGTGAGCTGGATCTCGATGAACCCTACACCGTGGTCGAAGACGATACGGTAGGCGGTAGCGGGGTTCTCCAGCGTCTCGAGGGTGAAGTCACCCTCACCCTGCGAAACCTGGCCATATTGATGATCAATGTCAGCGACAACATCGGCACCAACATATGCATCGACAGGGCCGGGATGGCGGAGGTGAACGATCTATTGGAGGGGATCGGATGCCACGACACCCGGCTACAGAGGCGGATGATCGACTGGAAGGCAGTGGCGAGCGGGCGCGAGAACATCTCCACGGCCCGGGACATGGTCCGCTGGCTGGAGGTCCTGTACCAGGGGGATTGGGAGAGCAGGGCGGTCTGCGACGCCGTGCTGTCCGTGCTGCGCAAACCGAAAAACACTCCCATACGCGAGGCCCTTCCGATGGGCGTAACCCTCGCGGGTAAGACCGGGGGGCTCGAAGGTGTCCGGTGCGAGGTGGGCCTGGTGGAACTCGAGCAAGCTCCATACATACTGGGGATCATGACCGCCTTCGGGATGGACGGCGACAACTCGGCGGTGATAACCAGGCTGGCAGATACCGCTCATGCCTACCTGGACACACTGGATGTGTTCACTGAACAGGGGAGGGGGCTTCCCCGTAGAACCTGGTGATATCGGATGGATGTTGGCTGCGACGGCGCAGCGAGCGCTCCTTGCGTCGTCTCTTTCCCAGCAATGGTGCTGGCCCATCGTTGGGAACTCCCTGGGCCCTGCATCAGCATCGACTGATGTTGACCCCTGTCGGAACTCGGCCAATGGAAAGCCCATCTCCCGCGGAAGATGGGCTTCGTCCAGCCGGGAGGATGCCAGGACCTCAGCTCTTCACGAGGTCCTCTGCCTCCGGCGGCATCCAGTGAGCATCCATGCCGTCCCACTTCACATTGCAGCCCAGGGGGTTGGTCAGCGGCTTACTGATCGGCCTGTCGTTGACGAACTCTGTCAGTGCGTTCTCGAGGTCATTCGCCGTGCTCTCCTGCGGCTTGCCGGGGTTATTGAGTCCACGTCCCGTGTAGATGAGTTTCCTGTCTTCGTCAAACAGGTAGAAGTGGGGAGTGCGGAGTGCGCCGTAAGCGCGAGCGACATCCTGGCTCTCATCATGCAGATACACCCAGGGGAAGTTGTGCTCCTGCATGCGCTTGATCATGTTGTCGAACGAGTCTTCCTCGTAGGTGTTGGCACTGTTGCTGTTGATGCCGACGAAGGCCACACCCTCGGGCCTGAATTTCTCCACCGTGGCACGGGTGTGTTCATCCGAGTTGACCACGAAGGGACAGTGGTTGCAGGTGAAGAAAACAACCAATCCCTTCGCGTCTGAGAAATCCTCCAGGGAATAGGTCTTTCCGTCGGTGGCCGGCAGCTCAAAATCAGGGGCCTTTTCGCCTATTGGCAACGTAAATCCCATGTCAATCTCCTCCCTCAAGCGACGTGCGGTCCGGGAGTTGGATCCGGGACCGGCATTCTGATTATTCTAGAGTCAGGTTCAAGGTCCTGCTGCAGGACCAACATGCGGCCGCACGAGATGACCAGTTCACCGCACATCCACCGCACATGTATACCTGTGTTGCTATGTGTTCAGTGGGACGCGAGGTACGCCCGTCGCTCACTCAGCGGGGGTTGCCGTGGGCATCGTAGCTCCTGGTGATTATCTCACCCCGCTCCTCCGGCAGATCGAGGGATGCCTCGGCGGAGACCACCTCTTCAAGGGAGGGTCGGGTTTTCGGGTGTTTGGGGACGAAGAGGCTGCAGCAGTCCTCGTGGGGAAGAATGGAGGTCTCGTAGGTACCGATCTCCCTGGCCCTGTCGATGATCTCCTCCTTGTCCAGTCCGACAAGGGGACGCAGAATCGGCATGCGGACCGCCTCGTCGGTAGCAGCCATGTTTTCCAGCGTCTGGCTGGCCACCTGTCCCAGGCTTTCACCGGTTATGAGGGCGGGGATTTCCCTTTCCCCGGCCAGTTCCCCGGCGAGGCGCAGCATGGCCCGGCGCATCACCGTCAGGGTGATCCGGGATGGGCAGCGGGCGTTTATCGCCTCCTGGGTGTCGGTGAACCGGTAGAGATGCAGATTCAGCCCCTGGTTATATGGGGCAAGCAGTGATGCCAGGTCCTCGACCTTTCGCTGGGCTCGAGGCCCCGTGAAGGGGGGGGTGTGAAAGTGCACAGCCTCGACCTTCATGCCCCGCTTCATCATGTACCAGCCGGCCACGGGGCTGTCGATTCCACCTGACAGCAGGAGCAGGCCGCGGCCGGACGTGCCCACCGGTAGGCCGCCGGGCCCCCGAATGGTTGTGCCCGTGAACAGCGCCCTGTCGGTCCGGACCTCCACCTGCAGCCTCAGGATGGGGCTGTGCACGTCGACGGAGATGTCGTCCAGATTCCGCAGCACGTGAGCTCCCAGCCACTGGTTGATCTCCGGTGAGGTCTTGTGAAAGTCCTTGTTGGACCGGCGAGCGTCGATCTTGAAGGTGAAAGGTTCCCGGGATGTATGCGAGGCCTTTGCCTTGTGTGCAACCTCCAGGGCTGCCTCGGCCATGGCCTCCTCGTGAAGTGGAGTCTGCATGACGGGGCTTACGGAGACTATCCCGAAGATCCGGCGCAGTCGGGACAGGGCATCATCGAGATCACCCCGGAGGGTGACGAAGATGCGCCCCTGCTCACGTGAGACGTCGGCCCGCAGGTTTTCGGGCAGAGCGTTCCTGATGTTCGAGACGAGCCGCCGCTCGAAGACCCCCCGGTTCTGTCCCTTCAGTGCGATCTCGCCGTACCGTACGAGGATGATGTGTTCTCCGTCTCCCGGGCTCATGCTATCTCGCCCCCCGTGTCCGGTGCCCGATGCCCCGCAGCGCGGGCACGGTACTGATGATGACCTCAGCGGTATGGTTGATTTCATCCAGGGTGTTGAACGGGGAGAGGCTGATCCGGACGGCGGACTCCGCGCGGTCTTTCGCAATGGGTAGGGCCTCGACGGTGCCCGGTTCGTGCCTTCTCGACGAGCAGGCGGCACCGGGCGAGATGAAAATACCCTGTTCCGCCAGGGCGTGAACCAGGACCTCACCCTTCACCCCGCCGAAGGAGATGCTCAGTATGTGGGGAGCAGCCTCGTCGGCCGCTGCGTGGAGCCCTGGGCCGTTGATGTAAGCCGGCGAGACATCTTCTAGCAGTCGGCGTCCGAGTCGACCCCGGAGCGGCCGGAGAGATTCGTACGCCTCCGCGCCCTCCCTCACCAGCCAGCGGGCAGCAACGGCGGCCCCCGCGATGGCTGGAGTGTTCTCGGTACCCGAACGAAGCCCCCGCTCCTGTCCTCCACCCGCCAGAAGAGGCGGTATATCCAGGCCCTTTCTAACGTACAGGGCCCCGACCCCACGGGGGCCGTGGAACTTGTGAGCGGATATCGAGAGAGCATCGATTCCCAGGGATACAGGATCCCATGAGACCTTTCCCACTGCCTGGACAGCATCGGTGTGAAATATGGGACGGGGTGACGGCATACGGGAGAGAATCGCGCCCACTTCCGCCAGGGGCTGCACGCTGCCTATCTCGTTGTTGACCGCCATGATCGAACACAGCACTGTCTCTTCGCGGAGGGCGGCAGCGACGTCATCAGGATCGACGATCCCCCGTTCATCTACCGGTACGTAGGTGACAGTCCAGCCCTCAGCCTCCAGCCCTTCGCACACCCTCATCACCGACGGGTGCTCCGCTGCCGAGGTCACGATGTGACTACCTCGGTGGGCATATGCACGGGCAACGCCACGAATCAAGGTGTTGTTGGATTCGGTGGCACCCGAAGTGAAATACACCTCATCGGGGGCCACTCCCATGAGGTCGGCGACGGAGTTTCGCGAGTCATCCAGGATCTCCTCTGCGTCCAGACCCATGCGGTGCAGGGCAGAAGGATTGCCGTATGCACCCTGCATCACCTCACTAACCCTCCCCACCACGTCGGGCAGGGGGAGTGTGGTCGCACTGTTATCGAGGTATATCATCGTTTCACTGGGCGACACCGTGCAACCCCCCGGGATCAATGTTCGTGCAATGCGTATGGTACTACAAACCCGTGGCGGGTTCAAATCGTACTCTGCTCTGGCCGCCTCAGCGCTTCGAGGTACAGCATCTGACTCCGATCTCACCAGGAGAGGGCCCTGTCTGCAATTTGCAGTCCTCTTGCATTCGGGGTCAAAGTGCGATAACAACATGGAGTTCGCAGGAACCACCGTGATCACGGAGGTTCAGGATTTCCTGGTGATGCTGGAGACGGAAGGCGTGGAACCGGTGGTAGCTACCGTTATCCTCACCCCGCGTCCGCCTGAGGGAGATATCCGCGGGGACCTGCAGCGAGACGAAGTCGTCCAGAGTGCAATCGCGTTGGGAGCAGCCGTCTTCCGAGGGGACCGGCTCCAGGGTCTGCTGGACGCGACCGAGACTCGCGGCATGCAGTGGGTGCGTGCCGGACTCAAAACCACCGAGGTGGTGATCCCGCACCCGAGTGCAGCGAATCAGTACGTCAACCTCCGGGTAAGGAAAGTCGACACCGAGATCAACGTGGATGTCAACGATGGTGTGCCCTCGGTGCGGGTTGAGGTGGATGTGCAGGCTGAGGTCTTCGAAATGACCGCGTTCGTCGATCCGTTCATGAACTACGAAGCACTCATCGAAATAAAACGGGAGCTGGCGGTCGTGGTCACGGATGAGATCCGGGCCGCACTGCGGGCAGCTCAGGGCTACGAATCAGACGTCTTTGGTTTCGGGCAGGCACTCCACTGCCGCCACCCCCGGGAGTGGCAGAGGCTGAGGGATGGGTGGAATGAGGTTTTGGCGGATCTGTCGGTCCAGGTGAACGTGAAAGGCGCGATCAGGGAGACGGGCCTGCTCATGAGGTCGACCAGGATAAGGTGAGGGTGGGACACAATGTCGATGATGATCCTGGTGACCGCTGCCCTTGTCGTCGTCCTGGTGTATGAGGCGGTTCCCATGATCCGCCAGGCTCAATGGGGTGAGCTGCTCGTCCTGTGCTTCCTATGGCTCCTGGGTCTGAGCCTTGCCGTTCGCTGGTCCTCGGGGTGGAGATTCCAAACCCATCGGACGCGTTGGTGCGTGTTTCTGAGATATCCCCGGGCGTCCGCGACTTCCTTCTTCCCGGCATCAAGCTGTTCAGGTGACTCCTGCCGCGACCCGGACCATCACGCGCGCACCGTGCTATGCTGAACGGCGGTAAGGTGGAAAGCACGGGAACCTATGAGGCACGCCTTGCAGCTGCCGGTTTCACTGCGACACCCTCCAGACGGAGTCGGGGGGATTCGTT
Source organism: Clostridia bacterium (assembly GCA_003563755.1). Next base: position 298 of record PWUB01000035.1, on the reverse strand, counting down.
GGACATATCTCCAGCATGAGTTCGCAATTTCAGCCCGGTCCGTCCGGCGAACGGTTCGGCTCTTCACGACAAAATGTGGTCACATTCGCATGTTGTGTGCAGACTCGTCCGCGTTCAGGCATAATATAGCTATCTGCGGACAGAGATCGGGCCGCAGTACGGGACCTGCGACTACCCCCGACTCTCTCCGGAAAGCACGGAGCTTCTCAGAGTATTCGTGAGGCTTAGGGGAACATCAAGGAGATAGAACCCGACATACCCTGTTCGGAGGCCAGTTCCTGGCTCAAGACGCTTCTCG
>PWUB01000182.1 GCA_003563755.1 Clostridia bacterium | reverse complement strand
GCGAAAGGATCGAGGTCATGGATCCCAGGACCGCGGTGCGGTGGGGTGAGCTGCTCGGGGTCGACTATCCATACGATGCTTTCGAATTCATCATCTGCCCGGAGAGCCCGAGCCTGGCCAGCAGCGTCGGGCCGGAGAAGGTGGTCATAGGTCAGAAGCATCCTCCAGGGGTTGCGGAGCATGCCTTCGTGCATGAGGTTGGGGTCCGGACCGTGGGGCTGCACAGGCTGTCCGAGCACCCCGCAACCGCTGACCTGATGATGGCGGATTATCTCTCGATGGTGATGCTGATAGAGGCCGAGGTGTGCTACCTCAAGCCGGCTATCCTACCCGATCTCGGGGAGGATGTCTTCCTTCAGGGAATGGGGCTTGAGGCCCTGGTCGAGCACCGGAAGGAGAGAAAGGATCCCGGGCGGGGCGAGAGCCTACCCGAGTTCTTCGCTGATTGGCATGCGGAGGCACGGCGGGACTGGCTGCTCTGAGCGCCCCCAGCGGGGCAGTAGGGTGCTGGCTCTTCCCTGTAGAGTCGGACAGAACAGGTTAGGCTTCGGCGCGCGACCCCGTGATGTGATCCCGCAAGAGGAACCGCACTCATTGGTCGTGGACGGGTTAGAGGATCAACTGTGGGTGCCCTCGCAGGCAGCTCTGTGAGACCAATGTCGGGTTGGCGATGGGCCTATCCAGCCAACCTCAGGACCAGAGGGATCATCAAAACTAGATGCCCGGTCTTCGTTATGGTAAGGAGTAGCGAGGAGGGAGACGAGCACGTGGAACACATCGCCAGGATCAGGCAGGCAATTGACTACATCGAGGCGCACCTCCGCGAGGACTTGACGGTGGGGGACGTGGCCGCGGTGGCTCACTATTCTCCTTCTCATTTCCACCTGATCTTTTCTAAGGTGACCGGCGGTACCGTAGCCCAGTACATCCGCCGCCGTCGCCTGGCCAGGGCCGCCTGGGACGTGGCCCTCTCCCGCAAACGCATCCTGGACATCGCCCTGGAGTATCGCTTCAGCTCTCAGGAGTCCTTTACCAGAGCCTTCAAGGGAGCCTACAACATCACTCCGGGTCGGTTTCGCCAGAACCGCGATTGCGTCGAGGCCATGTCCAGGCTCGGGGTAAATAGGTCCATGGGGGCCATCCTGAAGGGAGTCGAAGACATGAATGAGCAGACTGTAGGCACCAACGGGTGTTCTGATAAGAACCAGCGCCTGGTACTGGAGGGCGTGACGCGCGTCGGTTTCTACGACGGCGGCGACATCTGTCCGGAGGACATCCCCTTTCCCAGCTGCCTGGCGGCGGCCATCCGGTACCTTGGCGAAGACTACCCATGGTTCTCCATACAGGCCCACGACACAACCTGGCGGCTCAATGCTGCATACATTGGCATCCTGGCGGCATCGGGCATGGCCTTCGGCCTGCGCTGGCGGACCGGTTGGCACCCGGACAACGCCGACATGATGTTCGTGGCAGACCCCAGCGAAGTCATCCACCGTTCCCTGCAGTATGTCGGCTATGAGTACGAGCTGGTTCAGAAGGAAGGGAATGATGCCGACGAGGAGCTATTCCGGGAGAAGATGATCGAGTCCCTGCAAAGTGGCCGCCCGGTACTGGCCTTCGGGGTGATCGGCCCACCGGAGTGCTGCTTGATAACGGGATATGACGAGGGCGGCCACGCTGTATTGGGGTGGAACTACTTCCAGGAGAATCCCGCGTACAACGACGGCGTGATCACTGAGCCATCGGGCTACTTCCAGAAGGGCGACTGGGTCAGGGACACCTGGACCATGATTGTGCTGGGCAGCAAGGTTGGCTCAAAGACCCATGAGGATAGCCGGGAGATACTGGGCTGGGCCCTGAAAGTGGCGCGGACGCCGGAGGTCTACGGGTGCCATAGTGGTCTCGCGGCCTACGATGCCTGGGCCCGACAGATCGCCGCCGACGAGGACTTTGCCACGGACGACGTTGATGTGCTGCGGCTGCGATACGAGGTCCATGATACGGCGGTTGGTATCGTGGCCGAGTGCCGGAGTTATGCCGCGATGTTCTTGGAGCGGCTAAGCCACAGTGACACGGCGAGAGCCAACGAACTCCTGGCAGCGGCGGGGTGTTACCAGGAGGAACACGACCTTATGTGGAAGATCTGGGGTCTTGTCGGCGGCAACGGCCACCCGCAGGCTCACATCAAGTTCGCAGAACCAGCCGTGAGGCGGGAGATCATAGGCGTCATCCGCGAGGCTCAAGCCCTGGATGAGAAGGCCGCGAGCCACCTGGAGGCGGCCCTGGAGTAATGGCAAGGGATACCAGGGAAGCCTATCGACGATGGGGGCAGCAGCGCTGAAGGGGAGTGAATCCTCAACCCGACTAATGCCCACAATGCCGTGAACACCCTTTCCGTCGGGCACCTTTCCGTGTCCAGACCGTTACCGCCTGGTCGGGTCCACGCCAACACATTGCCGAGTGAGACCTCAAGACCCAGTTTTCTGTACATAGTAGCCCACATTCGGCTCCAGCTGGGAATTGAAATCAGCACCCCTCCCACAGTCCGGCGTCTGCATCAATCGGCTATGAGGGATCCCGCCAGGGGCTCGAACCGGGCGGTGAAAAAGCGCAGCACCGACGGCTCACAGACCATGCGCAGGCCCGATATCTTGTCGTGGTCGTGAAACAGCCTGGCCGCGGCGTTCGCGACGACATCCAGGTGGCCCGCGGTGTACACCCGCCGGGGGATGGTCACGCTCACCAGCTCCAGCTTCGGGGTCCGGTGATCCCCGGTCTCCTGGTCCCGGCCCGCTGACACGACCCTGCGTTCGAGGCAGTAGCCGGGCAGAGGCGTAGATGTGGAACTTTCTTCATCATGCTCGCGTCCAACACGCTGTGATCTCCCCGAGCCCGATTCGCGCATCGGAGGACACCCCAGTGTAGTTGCCCGAGGAGATCTTCAAGCCGTGCTGAATCAGTGCACCCTGACGAAGCCGCCCTTTCTTGCTCGAACACCCGAGGGTCCAACTCTGCAGCGCGGCCGCGTGAGACTGCTACAGAAGGAGGAGAGTTGATGAGCAGAGAGTGGGTCTGTTTTGCCGTGCTGGTCCTGGTGGTACTTGCCGTTGGTTGCTCCTCGAGTGTAGATTCCGAGCAGCTGTCAGGAACACGCGTGGCAGTATTGATCGGAGAGGGCATGTACTCTACGGGTGCCGTGGATCCGAGTTCCTACCTGCGGGCCCGGGGGGCGAGTGTCAGGACGGTGGGTCTGGACATGGCTACCGTTGCGCCTTACGACACTCCGCAGCGGCATATGCAGGTCAATGAGCTGATCGCTGAAGCAGACGCTGAGGACTACGACGCATTGATCATACCAGGCGGAGCCATCCCTCCAATTTTCGGAGATCGGATGGCGAGCCAGCCGGAGGTGGTGAGGTTCGTCAGGGAGATGGTTGATGCCGGACGAGTGGTCGCTGCCGTGTGCACCGGTGTAGAGGTGTTGATACAGGCCGGTGTAGTCAGGGGTCGAAACATGACCGGTCCAGAACCCTACGCTGACCGTGCTGCTGCCTCCGGGGCGACGTGGGTTGGAGGCCGTGCTGTCAGGGACGCGAACCTGGTAACCGGCGGTCCTGCCGAGTGCCTGGAGGGTTTCTCCGAGGCAGTCTTCGAAGCGATCCTGGGAACGAAGTAGACAGCGCTACGTGGGAGGGGTACCGGGATTGAAATCAGCACCCCTCCCACAATGCGGCGTCTGCTCAATCGGCTATGAGCGATCCCGCCAGGGGCTCGAACCGGGCGGTGAAAAAGCGCAGCACCGACGGCTCATAGACCATTCGCAGGCCCGATATCCTGTCGCGGTCGTGAAACAGCCTGGCCGCGGCGTTCGCGACGACATCCAGGTGGCCCGCGGTGTACACCCGCCGGGGGATGGTCACGCGCACCAGCTCCAGCCTCGGATACCGGTGCTCCCCGGTCTCCGGATCCCGGCCCGCCGACACGACCCCGCGTTCCATTGCTCTCACTCCCGAATCGAGATAAAGAGCTGCTGCCAGGGCCTGGGCAGGCAGTTCGTCCTGGGTGAGGTGCGGCAGGAAGCTGCGCGCATCGAGGAAGACCGCATGTCCTCCCACGGGCCTGACGATCGGAACCCCGGCATCGTGCATCTGCTCGCCCAGGCAGCGGACCTGCTCGACACGGTGGGAGATGTAGGCGTCATCGACCATCTCGTTGATGCCCACGGCCATGGCCTCCATGTCGCGTCCCGCCAGTCCTCCGTAGGTGGGGAATCCCTCGAACAGGGTCACTATCTCCGTGGCGGCCTCGTAGACCTCGGGGCTGTCGGTGGCCAGGAATCCGCCGATGTTGACCAGGCAGTCTTTCTTGCCGGACATGGTACATCCATCGCCGTAAGACATCATCTCGAGGAGGATCTCCCTCACCGGGACCTCGCCGTATCCTTCCTCCCGCTGCTGTATGAAGTAAGCGTTTTCAGCGCAGCGGGTGGCATCGAAGTATATCGGCACTCCGTAGTGACAGCACAGCTCCCTCGTCTGCCTGAGGTTCTCCATGGATACGGGCTGGCCTCCCGCCATGTTGACGGTCACGGCGAGGGACAGGTACGGGATGCGTTCCGGACCCACGTTCCGGATCAGTGCTTCGAGCTTCTCCAGGTCAACGTTGCCCTTGAAGGGATGCTCCGATGCTGGATCATGGGCCTCATCTATGATCACATCGACGAAGAAGCCGCCGGCCCTCTCTTGATGTGCCCTGGTGGTGGTGAAGTACATGTTGCCGGGGACGTGGTCGCCGGGTTCGATGAGCAGGCTGGAAAGTATGTGCTCCGCACCCCTGCCCTGGTGGGTGGGAATCACGTGCTCGAAACCGTATACCTCTCTGACCGCCTCCTGCAGGTTGAAGAAGTTGCGGCTTCCCGAGTAGGCTTCGTCGCCGAGCATCATGGCCGCCCACTGCTCATCGCTCATGGCCGAGGTGCCGCTGTCGGTGAGAAGATCGATATACACGTCGTCCGAACGCAGAAGGAACGTGTTGTATCCTGCTCGCTCGATGGCGGCCTCTCTCTGCTCGCCAGACAGCATGGGAAGCCTCTCCACCATCTTGATGCGGTAAGGTTCAGCCGGAATGTCCATGTAGATTACCTCCCTCTGATGATCGTCAGCAGTGAATTTTGCTCCCGGTGCCTGCAGGGCCATGTGTTGTCCTGGGCACAGAGCACGCCTCGCTCCTGGATTCTTCCCCTCCCGCACACCCGGTACTGCTGCTGGTGAGGACGGTAGACGGTGTGCGCTTGCAGGACGCGGGACCCGTTGCACGGGAGTATCTTATGTTCCCGTCTTCGGTGCCATGCCGGGTTCTCTTGGACCCGCACCGGCCGTCGGTGACGGTGAGTACCCCTTCCCCCGGCAGGGGGCCTTCTAGCTGATGTTACCACAATATCCCCCGGGTTTCTTCCTCAGCAACGTGGATGGATACACACCTGCGCTGTGCAGTCACCGGCGCGCTGCACCCGCATTCAAGCCTGCCGGGTCTACCGCGCCCCGGCAGGGGAGAATCCAATCCACCCACGAAGCCCTGGTCCTAACCGTCGTCGTCGGGGTGTCCGATCAGTCCGTTGTCGATGCAGGTGGGGATATGCAGGTCCTTCAGGTCTCCATCCGGGATTCTAACCCGGACGAGTTCCTTGCTCGCATCCACGTCATCGACGGTCACTTCTCCGTACCGTGTGTGAACCAGCCGCGTGCCGGGCTTCAGCTGAGCTGGATGGGTGATGGGGTTCTTCAGTTCAGGACGGGTCCGCGTCTTTGCGTCCGCGGGCCGATCTGCCCTAGATGAGCCAGGGCGCCGTTTCAGTGCTTGTCGATTGCCGGTATCTCTCTTACTCCCCTGGTCGCCAAGCCCCGCCTCCGCCGCGAACCTCGACGCCGTGGCCCGTACCCCCGCATACTTCCGTGGGATGCTGACGGTCAGGCTCTCTATGGTCCTGGTGACAGCCACGTAAAACAGCCTGCGTTCTTCCTCCTCATCGCCGATGCTGCTTGCGGCCCCGGCAGCGGGGAAGGGCTGAACGCCCTCGAGAAGGTCGATTACCCACACGTGGGGCCACTCGAGACCCTTGGCCGAGTGGCAGGTGGTCAGTACGAGGCCGGGGTCATCGTCCCCGGATTTCACCGCCCTCCCCACCTGGCTGCGGATGTTAGCGATGCGTTCGATGAAATCGTTCCTTCGTGCCAGCAGCTGAAAGGTCCTGAACTGCCCGTAGTAGATGCTTCTTCTCTCATGGTCGGCGGCCTGATTTCGGAGGTGGGCACCGTATCCGAGGGTCCTGTCGCTCAGCATGTCGTCCAACTTCTGGTAGTCGGTCCGGCTGCGGTACCGGGTGGCGTAGGTGACGAGCGTCGTGTACAGGTCTGCCACCTTGCCCCGCTGCCCCGCAGATAGCTCCCGGTGGTTGAGGAGTCGTGACCATACGTCCCCGGTCACCGCGGGCAGCTGTTGCTGCAGCTGGAGGAGGAGGGCATGGGGTATGTAGCGGGTGGGCTTGTTCATGAGGCGAACGACATCGGCGACCCTCGGCTGCTCAGGGTCGTTTACCAGGTGGAGAAAGGCCGTCATGTCTTCTATCATGGTGCGGCGGAACATGTCCCTTCCCGCCGATGACAGCAGGCGGAACGGCAGGCCATCATCGACCAGGCGATCGATTATGGGGACGGCCTGGACGTTGGTGCGGTAGATGACAGTCATCTGTCCCGGACGTTCGAAAGCATGGGCCGCAGAAGCCGCCTTCACGACCTCGTCGGTCTGCCGATCCGTATCCGGTGGCTGGATGACCCTGATGTCGCTTTCGCGGGACGAGTGGGCCTTGAGGCCCTTGCCGTATCGGCGCGAGTTGTGCTCGATTATTTTCCTGCTCAGGTCAACCACGTCGGGTGCGGAGCGGTAGTTCGTTGTGAGCTTCACCACGAAAGCTTCCGGGAATGACTCGCCGAAGTCGAGCATCGTATCGGGGCTACCTCCGCGGAAGGAGTATATGGCCTGATCGTCGTCACCGACCACCACCAGGTTGTTCTCGGGAGCCGCCGCCCTGACTATGAGCTCGAACTGTAAGGGGGAGGTGTCCTGGGCCTCGTCCAGCATGACGTGTCGGTACCGCCCCTGGACGGCGTCCCGCACCCTTGCGTCAGTCTTCAGGAGGTGAAGGGCGTCCTCAAGCAGGTCCGCGAAATCGCTGACCCCGGCCACCTTCTTGCGGTGACGGTATTCATCCACCACGCTCACCAGCTCGTCCCGGGTCAGTACTTGGGGTTCGTAGCCCGAGCCTTCATCCGAAGGGTCGATGCGGTGGGACCGGAGATAGGAGATCTCCGATTGCAGCTCGTGTAGGCTCTGGGGATCTCGCCTGTCATACAGGCCCTCATCAGCGAGGATCCCGCGCAGGAGGCGGTCCGATGCCGAGCCACCGAGGACCTGGGGTCTGCCCCGGTGGCGGTGTACGATCTGATACCCGAAGGAGTGGATGGTCGCAAACTGCTCCCTGGTGATCTGCACACCGGTGCCCCGCAGAAGCCTCTGGATCCTACCGCGCATCTCGTCGGCCGCGCGTCTCGAGAAGGTCACCACGAGGAGGTTATCCGGGTGTACGTCTTCCTCGCTGATCAACCTGGCAGCCCTGTGTACGATGACCGTTGTCTTGCCGGAACCAGGCCCGGACACGGCCAATAGCGGGCCCCTGGTGTGATCAACTATTCTCTGCTGCTGACTGCTAAGGTTCATGTATTCCCCCGTCACCCCTCCCGTATCCGGTTTCCGCGGAGCGCCGAGAGGGAAACCGAAAGCCCGCTCCCACCCTTTCTGCTTCGTTATTGGGTGGGGGTTCTCCTGTGGGTGGGCGTGGTAAGTCCACTCAGACAGAGGAGAGGAGTCCGGCAACTGTGGACTGGAAGATCTCACAGAGACTGAGTCCATTGACAGGCAACCGGGGAGTACTGTACATTATTGATAATGATAATGATTTTCACTTGCAGTAAAGGAGAACCCGGAACAAGGGGTGCAGGCTATGAAGCTGAGTGAGGGTTCTTTACCCTGGTTCATCATCACGGGCATCATCATCACCGGAGCTCTGTGCCTGGGCTGGACTCAGCTTGGGAGCCTGAACATGGTCAACCCCGGCCTGCTGCCGGCGGTGTTTGCCCTTCATATCATCACCCTCTCCATCACGAGTTACCGCTGGCAGGTACTGCTCCGCAGGTTGGGGGCCGACTTGCCCTTCGTTACAACCATGCACATACACCTTGCCAGCAGGTTCGCGTCGATCATGACCCCGGGTATCGCTGCCGAGGCGGCCTCGGTGGGCCTGTTTCGCCGGTTCACCCACCTGTCGTACGGACAGCTGACGGGAAGCATCCTGCTGCAGAAGTACACCAGCGTGCTGGCCCTGGCCGCAGCCTGCGTGTTGTGCCTGGCCCTACCGGGGGAGGCCGGG
>PWUB01000138.1 GCA_003563755.1 Clostridia bacterium | reverse complement strand
CTTGTATGTTTCTGGCATATATGGTACTGTCCAAGGTGTCAGCCACCGTCATCTCATCTTCTGGAGAGGAGATCACATCCCATGAAGTCTACCGGCATCGTGAGAAAAGTCGACGAACTCGGTCGCGTGGTGATTCCCATCGAACTGCGTCGAACCCTGGATATCCACAAGAAGGATTCCCTCGAGATATACGTCGACGGTGAAAACATAGTGCTCCGCAAGTATGAGCCGGGCTGCATCTTCTGCGGCAATGCCTACAACACCCAGCAGTTTAGGGGCAAGACCGTCTGCAAGAGCTGTGCGGAAGCCATGGCGAACATGACTGGTGCGTAGAACGAAAAGACTGCGGCACCCGGTGCGCCGCTCGGCGCACCGGGTGCCGCTCCTTTTGCTTCTTTCCGCTACTTCTCTCCGAGCGTCTGAAACACCCTCATTGAACCGTAGAGTCTCACCATTCGTTCGAAGTCAGCGGTGGTGAACAGCTGCACCTCGCCCCTCGTGAAAAGCTTCGCCGCCTCCACGGCGAAGGCCGCGGCCGCAGCGATATCAACCTCGCGGCTGGCACCGGTTGCAGAACCCGGCACAGCCACCTCGCTGGTGATGGCAACTCCCACCACCGGACTGTTGGTGGCGACCGCCGGCTGCATGAGGCTGTTGACGTGATCGAGCCCGTTACCGTATGGAGTGATGTCCTGCTGGGACAGAGGCATCACCACGGGCGGCCTGCCTGTGATACGCTGCATGATATCCAGCAAGTCCGGCGCGGGAGGCATGATACAGCCCTCCTTGACCGTCGGCGTGATCGCGAAGCCGTTGTGATTGATCACCCGGTTGCCCTTGGTGGTGTCGATGCTGATGACAGCATCCATATCGTCGGTGACTTCCATCTCGTTCATGGTGCGCATGTCAACGGGCGAGCCCATGAAGGGCACTGGATCATGGGGTATCACGGGAGCATCCGGGCATATGTGGGTCGACACGATGACGTCACCGTCGAGAATATCTCCCCGTCTCTGCAGGCTGAGCAGCTTGAGAGCGGCGCTCAGGGCACATATCGCTCCATCGGCATCGGACACCAGACCGATCTGTTGTGGGCGGGCACCCAGGCCTCCCAGTCGTCCGACGACTCCTAGGGTCGGTGCATCTCCACCGCGGGACACGCCGCTTTCGCCGCAGATCCTGACCTGGATGAACTCCGTTGACCCACCTCCCTCGCCCTCGATCCGCTCGGCCGATACCGTTCTCAGGCCGCGGTCCTTGAAGAAGCGGCAGACGGCCTGGCCGTCAACCCATGCACCATCCAGGAGATCAACCACCTGCAGCACCTGTCGTAGTAACACCTGATACTACCCCCTCCGCAGCACCCGCCCCGGGGTGACTGAACGCTGTGTTTCTCCGTCGATCACCAGTTCACCGTTGACGATCACATACTCTATGCCCCGCGGGAAGTTGTGAGGATCGGTGAAGGTTGCCTCGTCTCTGACGGTGTCGATGTCAAACAGAACGACGTCTGCCCAGAAGCCGGGCCGCAGCAGGCCGCGATCCCAGAGTCGCAGCTTGGCCGCGGGCCGGGATGTCATCTTTGCCACCGCCTCCTCGATCGAGAAGAGTCCTTCCTCCCGCGAATACTTGCCCAGGACCCTGGGGAAGGTTCCGTAGCTGCGGGGATGGGGCTTGCCGCGCCCGAGCGGCCCGGTCGGCGACAGGGCGCTGCCGTCAGAACCAGTCATCACCAGGGGACTCGACATGATGACCTTGACATCATCCTCGGACAACCCGAATCGCACCGATCCGACGTTGCCCTTCTCCTCCACCAACAGCTCAAAGACTGCCTCCCGTGGATCAACACCGCGGTCAGCCGCTATCTCGGCGATGTTCATGCCCTCGTACCGCTGGTTCTCCTCCGACGCCACCCTCGATACGACCAGCAGCTCCCATCCCGCATCGGGCATGTCTTCCTTCATGGCCCCGCGCTGATCCGCATCGTCCAGTCTCTCAAGCATCTTCTTTCGGCCACCGTCGTGGGCCCACGCGGGCAGGCTCGCAGCCAGGCCCGTGGAGGTCGCTATGTAGGGATACTGATCGGCAGTTATCTCCAGGCCATCCCGCCGGGCCTGTTCCAGGACCTCCAGGGCGCGTCCTCCCCTGCCCCAGTTGGGCTCACGTACCACCTTTAGGTGGGACACCTGCACCCGGCACCCGCCGCCCCGACCGATCTCTATCGCCTCGTTGAGGCTCTCTTCCAGGCGATCGGCCTCGTTCCTGATGTGGGTGAAGTAGATGCCGTCGTACTCCGCCAACACCCTGGCCAGCTCTATGAGCTCCGGGGTTTCACAGTAGACTCCGGGCGGATAGATCAGACCGCTGGACATGCCGAAGGCTCCCGCCTCCAGGGATTCGGACAATAGCCGGCCCATCTCCTCCAGCTCCCCAGCGTCGGGCTGGCTGTCGCCCTCACCCATGGCCAGGCGCCGTATGTTCCCGTGTCCGGCCAGGGCGGCGCAGTTCACCGCTATCCCGCGCGTCTCCAGGAGAGACATGTACTCGGCCATGGATGACCAGCTGAGATCCCCGATATCGAGGTCTCCGATCAGCATCTTCTTCATCTCCTCGATCCGGGCCGGATCGATGGGAGCGGCCGAGCTGCCGCACTGACCGATCACCTCTGTGGTCACACCCTGGCGGATCTTGCTCTCCGCCTTCGGGTTTATGAGCAGGTTAGAGTCGGAATGGGAGTGTATGTCGATGAAACCCGGACTGACGAGCAGACCCGCGGCATCGATGACCTCCGCAGCCGTCGCCCCGTCTAGCCTGCCGATGGCCTCGATCTTACCATTCTTCACCGCCACATCTGCCTCGAACCACGGCCCTCCCGAACCGTCGACAACTCTTGCACCGGTGATGAGGATATCGAACATGATGAGTTTCTCCACCTTCCTGTGCGATCAGTGGATTCAAGCGTCCCTACCTCTTTCAACCTTCGGTCAGGGGATCCTGCAGGGAAGACGTGATGCCTATAGCACGGTGGAGGCGAACCGCTCTCAATCGCGGCGGCCGACGTATGCCCGGTACACGGCGCTGCGGGGAAGTCCGTGACCGCGTGCGACTGTCCGCGCAGCATCCGCCAGCCGGTAGCCCGCGTCGACGAGCAGGGAGACCTGCTGTAGTACCACGTCCTCGATATCCTGGACGCCGGGATCCGCCTCGGGATCCGCCTCCTGCCCGCTGAAGGTGTAGCCCGCGGGGGCCACGATGAGGGTGAACTCTCCGCGGAGCCGATCGGGGTGCCTCCGGTAGTGTTCGATGAGGACTGATGGGGTGTTCACCACCGTCTCCTCGTAAATCTTCGTCATTTCCCGGGAAAGGCTCACGGCGCGCTCACCCAGGACCTCGGCGATGGCAGCCAGGGTCGCGCAGACCCTTCTCGGCGATTCATAGAGGATCAGGCTCCCATCCAGGGATGCAGCCTCCGCCAGAAAACGGCGCAGCCGGGCGCCGCGCGGCGGGAAGCCGGCGAAGTAGAAACGGTCGCTCGGCAGTCCGCTCACGCTCAGTGCGGCCACCGCAGCACACGCCCCGGGGACGGGTATCACCATCGCTCCCGCATCCCATGCCTTCCTGACCAGGTAGAAGCCGGGGTCGGAGACACCGGGGGTCCCTGCCTCCGATACGAGGGCCAGGTCACTACCGCTCTGCAGGTGTGCCAGGAGCCTCGGAGTAACTTCCTCCTTGTTGTGATCGTGGTAGCTGGTGGTGGGCGTGCTGATACCGTGTCTATCAAACAGGACGGCGGCGGCCCGGGTGTCTTCGGCCGCCACCAGGTGCACACCGCGCAGTGTATCCACGGCGCGGATGCTGATATCGTCGAGGTTGCCGATGGGAGTAGCCACAACGTACAGTCTTCCGACCTGCTCACCGCGGTCCTGCCCGTTCATCCGCGATCACCGCGCCTGACCGTATCGACGTCGTCAGGGTCGTAGAGCTGCACCTCGCCGTCCTCCAACTTCACATACACTCGCTGCTCGAGGCTGTCCCGGCGAATGACCTTCCCGGATCCGTCAGCGGTCTGTACGGGCGTGCCGGGACCGGGCAGCAGTTCTCTCGCCTCCTCGTAGATCTCGTCCTCATACTGCAGACAGCACATGAGGCGACCGCACAGGCCCGAGATCTTCGATGGATTGAGAGATAGATTCTGGCGCTTGGCCATGCGGATGGTGATGGGCGAAAATCCCTCGAGGAAGACGGTACAGCAGCAGGCCCTTCCGCACGGGCCGATGCCACCGATGATCTTGGCCTCGTCGCGCACCCCGATCTGGCGGAGCTCTATGCGGGTGTGGAAGGTGCTGGCCAGGTCGCGTACCAGCTCCCGAAAATCGACCCTGCCGTCCGCGCTGAAGAAAAAGGTGAGCTGACCTCCGTCGAAGGCGTACTCGGAGTCGACGATCTGCATCTCGAGATCATAGCGCTCCGCCTTGCGCTGGCACACATGCCGGGCCTCCTCGGCCCGACTCCTATTCTCGCTCACCCGGACACGATCCCCGTCATGGGCCCTTCTTACCACCCGACGCAGGGGACTGACCACCTCGTCCGAGCCCACCTCGCGGGGGGAGAGGACAACTCTGCCGTAACCCAGTCCCCGGGAAGTGTCGACGATGACATCGTCTCCGACCGACAGATCCAGATCGCTGGGGTCAAAGTAATATATCTTGCAGGCTCTCTTGAACCTGATACCGACAACAACAGGCACAGGATCCGGCCTCCTTTTCGCATAACGTGTTCGTACTGAGCTCAATTATAGCCGGACGAAATGAGGCGCTGCAACTTGATGAGGGCCACTTCGAGGGCAAGCCTCCGGTTGGCATTGGCATCCAGTGCCTCGATCGTCTCGGCTATGACATCGACACAGCCGGCGAACAGGGTGGGGTTTTCCGACAGTATCGCGCCTCGCAGAATCACAGCAAAAAGTGCGAGTTGGTCCACGGCTTCATCACGGCTGCCGCCTCCCAACCGGTCGGCCCACTCGGAGATATCAGCGGGCCGCATCCGCCGTCCAGACAGCAGTGCCGAGGTGAGTTTGCTCGCCATGTTCCACCGCTTCCGTTCGCCTTCGGAAGTGGCCAGTTCGTGGGCGAGATGCACATCGCCGGCGCTGATCAAGTACAGCTCGCGGCGCCGCTGTTCATCGTCGATGTCGGCGTCCAGCAAGCGCTCGCTGAACACCTCGAAACCGAGGCTCCGGAAGGGGATCTGCACGCAGCGCGAGCGGACCGTCGGCAGAAGTGACTCCATGCTCTCGGCCACCAACACCAGTACGGAGCTGCCGACCGGGTCTTCGAGGGTCTTCAGCATCGCGTTCTGTGCCTCCGGCGTGAGCCGGTCCGCCCGGGGGATGAGCATGACCTTGTGCCTGGCACTGAAAGCTCGCCGCACCATGACGGGGCGGACTTCGCCGCGTATCTGGTCGATACCGATGGTGGTTCGGCCCCGCGGTGGTTCGAGAAGATGCACGTCGGGATGGCTGCCCGCCGAGTTCAGGCTGCACGACGAGCATGCTCCGCAGGGACGCTGCCCGGGCGAAGCCTCGCACACCAGGGCGGACGCGAACCACTTCGCCATCGCCCGCTTACCGAGACCCTCGGGTCCGAACAGAAGATAGGTTGGGCTAACATCATCGCGACGGATCACCGTCCTGAGAATCCTACCTGCAAGCGGCTGCTCCTTGGTGATGCTCTCGGGGCTCGCCGACGTCACCGACCGTCACCCTCTCAGACGTGGATGAACTGCTCAACATCAACGACGAAGACCGTGGCCCCGCCCACCGTCACCTCCACCGAATAGGGTACGAACGAATCCCCGGTGCTTCCCCGCACCGGTGTCAGGGGGGTGACTATCTGGTCACGGGTCCGGCACACCCTGCGAACTATATCAAGGATCTCCTCCACCAGATCATCCTCGCAGCCGATGAGCAGCGTGGTGTTGCCCTCGCGGAGAAACCCCCCGGTGCTGGACAGCTTGGTGGCCCGATGCCCGGACTCCATCAACTCCTCCAACAGGTCGACTGCATCTCTATCCTGTACCACGGTCACGACCAGCTTCACAGAACTCACCTCGATTCAGTAAATAGCTTGGTCCTCCGTCGGAGACGTATTCCAATTGCCGTCACATTGACCCTCTCAGGGTGTGATTCTACGATCCTTCAGGCGCTCGGAAACGATGCCGCGAATGGTCTTCGCGGTTCTCCTCACGCCTCCGGCAGTGTCGATGACCATTATCCTGCCTGCAAAGCGCCGGGCCAGGGACAGGTAACCCTGGCGCACCCGGCCGTGAAAGTCAGTTCCCCGCGCCTCTATGCGATCGCCGACTGACCACTCCCCGGACGACTCCAGGGTGCCTCCGCGGCCCAGCACGAAGGTCAGGTCGGGCAGCAGGCCGGCCGCCGCAAACTGATTAACGTCCCACACCGCCGACAAAGGCATCCCCAGGCCGAAACCTTGGTAGGCCAGGCTGGAGTCGACGAAGCGGTCACAGATCACCACCCTGCCTTCCCTCAGGGCGGGTGCGATGACCTGGTGCACCAGCTGGGCCCTTGAGGCGGCAAAAAGCAGCGTCTCCGCCCTCGGCGATATATCCACTGCACCCTCCATGTCGAGGAGTATCGACCGCATCGCCTCTCCGAGCTCACTGCCGCCGGGTTCCCTAGTCTGCATAATATCGTATCCCCGAGTCTTCAGCCACGATGTCAAAAGATCCGCCTGGGTGGTCTTACCGGAAGTCTCCACGCCCTCGAACGAAATGAAGAAGCCGTCGTGGTGGGTCGATGACATTTCTCTGCGGGGACCCTCATGAGTGTCACAGCTCATTATCGTTGACCTTTCCTGTCATGTCACGCCGGATTCGAAGATAAGTGCCCCCGGCAGGCACGCTGGCCTCGTATGCAAGACCTCTTCAGCAATATTCTACCATCCCACCCGGGTTTCCTGCCCATGCATCCGAACCGGATCAATCGCCCTCGAGCCCTCGCTCCATGAGAACGGCTGCGTCATCGGGCATCATCAGGTGCAGGGCCCCGTAGTTCGACGAAATTCCCGTCATCATGGCCAGGGCACCGATGATGGCACCCCACGCCGGAACCACGAGGGTGAGCAGGAACACGGTCCCGCTCAGGACGGCCAGATCGACGATCCGCGCCCCGCAGATCACTCCCGTCTTACGGACGTACAGGGCGACTCCGCTCTTGAAATCAACCAGGCCGCTGAGGTACGGGTAGAAGACGAACAGCATCATCACCGTCCTGGCATCCGGCAGCAGCGCCGGCTCCAGCCCGATGATGTCCACAAGCAGCCAGTCGCTCAGTCGGGTGAGCAGGATGAGAACCAGCAGGATCGAGTTCGCGTACTGGAGCCAGCGTGTAAACCGCCTCAGGACGCGCATCCACTGCAGGTTCCTCAGAAACACAAGGACCGTCTGCCGCACGGTCATGTGCACGAAGGAGCAGAAGGCCCAGACCAGGTTCCACGCCACCTGGAACACCGCCAGGTTGCGCTCCGGGTCATCGGTGCGTGCGAGCCCGGCGTTTATGACGGGTATCACCAGGCTGCCGAGGAACCCGTTGAGTATCATCGGTCCGAGGAAAATGAAACAGTCCCGCACGTCCGCCGATTTGCCGTCGGCACCGACTTCGGGAATCAGGCCTTTCAGCCTCAGGGCGAACGCCGCACATACCAGGGTCTCCACGGCCATCCCGGCGATCCATATCACCGCACCGACCATGGTGCTGGTAAGAATGCCGAGGCCGGGAAGGACAGCTGCCATGACGAGCATGGAGCCCAGCCGACTGATCATGGCCACGGTCATATGCTCGGTCTTTCGTGAAGACATGAGTGCCGCCTGGGCCCACGAGCGAATGGAGTATATGAAGGGTAGGGTCACACACAGCCGGACCACGCCGAGAATCTCCGGCAGCAGGGCCTCACGGGCTCCGAAGACGGTCACGAACACGAAGTGGCCGACTCCGCTGTAGCCAAGGAGCGTGATCGCAGCCAGCACTATGCCCGTGATGGCCGCGGTGGCCAGGAGCCCACTCCGCAGGCTCTTCCTGTCAGTTCCGAAGGATATCAACATCTCGCGCGTACCCCACAGGGGAGAGCAGAACAGGTTGCCCACGGTGTGGCCCAGGGCATACGCGGCGAGGGCGATCTCGGGACGGTCGGTACGTGCCAGCCCTGAGTTCACGATGGAATGACTGCTTGCCATCAGGACATTGGTGATTCCGAGGGGAATGTGAAACCGTAGAATACCCCTGATCCTCAGGCGGTCATGAAGCGGGACGTTCCCATCACTCACTGTGCTACCTTCTTCCACGCATGGTCTGAACACAACACATACTGGACAATGCATCAATTATCGCACGAAAGGTCCTCTACGCATAGAGGCTGAAGCCGGTAATGTGGTTGAGAACCGACCCACAGCAAAGGCTGGGCCTTCATCGCGCAAAAAAAGACCCCACCCTGGTTGAGGTGGGGTCGTGATTTAGTATCCGGCAGCGACCTACTCTTCCGGGGGGTCTCCCCCCAAGTACCATCGGCGCTGGAGGGCTTAACGGCCGTGTTCGGGAT
>PWUB01000090.1 GCA_003563755.1 Clostridia bacterium | reverse complement strand
TTGTTTGATATCATGCAATAGAGATAGGAGGGGTCAGAATGCCAGACCAGATAACCCTCAGTGTTATAAAGGCCGACGTGGGAGGCCATGTGGGGCACACCATCGTTCATCCCGCTCTCATGGACTGCGCCCGAGAGGTTCTGGATGAGTCCGACCTGCTCGAGGACTTCCGCGTGACCTACGCCGGCGACGATCTGCAGCTCATCATGACGCATCGCCGTGGTACCGACGATGAAGCCGTGCACCGGCTGGCCTGGGATGCCTTCGTCACTGCAACGGACAAGGCCAAAGAGATGAAGTTGTACGGAGCCGGCCAGGACCTTCTCAGCGACGCTTTCAGCGGGAATGTAAAGGGAATGGGCCCCGGAGTGGCGGAGATGACATTCGAGGAGAGAAGGAGCGAGCCGGTCATCGTATTCATGGCCGACAAGACCGAGCCAGGAGCATGGAATCTACCCCTGTACCGAATCTTCGCCGATCCCTTCAACACGGCCGGCCTGGTTGTTGACCCCAGCATGCATGACGGCTTTATCCTTGTGGTCTACGATCTCATGAAAGGTACCAGGATCAGCTTTTCCATGCCCGAGGATCTCTACGATATGCTGGTGTTCATCGGTGCTCCCGCTCGTTTCGTGATCCAGTCAGTCTACCGCAAGCAGGAGGACGGCAGCCGCGGCGACATCGCCGCCAGCGCCAGCACTCAGCGTCTCAGTCTGACCGCGGGGCGCTACGTGGGTAAAGACGACCCGGTTCTCATTGTGCGGTGCCAGAGCGGCTTCCCGGCTGTCGGCGAGGTTCTCGAGGCCTTCGCCCGCCCCCACCTGGTGGGCGGCTGGATGCGGGGATCCCACAACGGTCCCCTGATGCCCGTGAGCACCGCGGACAGCAGACCCACGCGGTTTGACGGCCCGCCCAGGGTATGTGCTCTGGGATTCCAGATAGCACACGGTAAGCTGGGAGACAGCCAGGACATGTTCGATGACATCTCCTTCGATGAGGCCCGCCGTGAAGCCAACCAGGTGGCCAACTACCTGCGCACCATGGGACCCTTCGAACCTCATCGGCTGCCGTTGGACGAGATGGAATACACCACTCTTCCCCAGGTGATGAAACACCTGGAGGATCGTTTCGAATCTATAGAATGAGGTAATCGCGGAAGGGGCACCCACACGCAGGTGCCCCTTCATATCGCTATCATCAGATCATCTCAGTTCTCCTCAGTTGTCGTCGGCAACCCCCACCGACATCTCTTCCTGAACCGAGTTGAGGAACTGCTGATCATCGGTAAACCGCTGCGCCTGCATCATGGTTTCCCTGATGGTCATGTTCCTCTGGTCTTCATCGATGCGGAACGTGCTGGCCGCCTCGACGAAATCCTTCGCGCCGAGGCGTTCGGCCCTGCGGTCGAAGGCGATCCGCTTGGCCCGCAGAACCAGCTCCTCCAGCTCCGCACAGGAAAAGTGCCGGGTCATGGGAACGATTTCCTGCTGCAAAAACTCGAGGATCTCATCCCGGTCCCCGTCCAGCGGTACCTCGCGGTGCTTCCCGCCCGGCACCAGTCCCATGTGCACCGACATCACCTCGAGGCGCGCATCCGATCCAGGATAGAGGAACGGTATCTTGTAGTCGAAACGACCTGTCCGGAGAAAGGCCTCGTCCAGCTGGTCCGGAACGTTGGTGGTCCCGACGATGATCGCCTGCCTGTCGGGCTCACCGAGCCATTCGAGGAACTGGGAGAACACCCTCTTGCTCTCCTCCCCAGCGGAATCACCGTGGCCGGCCGAGCGCTTGCCGAAGCGGTCGATCTCGTCCACGAACACGATGGCTGGCGACATTTTCTCCGCCATTCTTATGGCGCTCTTCATTCTCTGGCCGGATTCGCCGAACCACTTCGAGTAGATGTTCTCCGTCAGAAGACGGAGGAACGGCAGCTGAATTTCACTGGCCAGGGCGTTGGCGAACAGACTCTTTCCGGTACCCGGCGGGCCGAAGAACAAGATGCCCTTGGGCAGGGGCAGGGAGAATCGCTCCGCCCGTTCCGAATCCTCGAGGACGTTGATGATGTACTTGATGATGAAGTCCTTCACGGCCTGGTAGCCTCCGATGTCGTGGAAGCTGTAGTAGGGGTCCCTGATCTCGAGGGTGCCGGATTTGCGCACCAGCTCTGACTTGAGCTGCTTCACCTTGGCAACGTCGAAACGCTGCTGGGAGAAGTACGACTCCAGCATTATGCTCTCCAGCTGGTGCAGGTTCAGGCCCGCGGTGGCCAAAACCAGCTCGGCCAGCCTCTGGGCGGGCAGTTGCAGCTCCAGCTCCCTGGCGATGGTGGCGATGATGTGGCGCCTCTCCTTGAGGGTCGCCGGATCCACGGTCAGGATCACCACCAGCTCCCGGGTAAAATCATCCAGAAGGTCGGACGAATCGGCGGTCTGCAAAAAGATCGTCGATCCCTGGGTTATCAGGTCGCTGTCGGTGGCCCAGGATCTGAGCGCGGACTGCAGCCCCGTTTCCCACTCGCGGTTCTCCGAGAGGTTCTGGACTATGAACAGGGTTCTCTGTTCACGCAGACTCTTGTCAACCTCTTTGAGCACCGCCTTGACGTGGGCAAATTGCCGACCATCCTCACTGCCCCCTCCCGCGACGCGACGGCCGAGGGGCGTATCAGGAACGTTGCGGCGGTATTCGCTGGTCACCAGCTGTTCATCCTCCTCGGTGAGACGCGCGAGCCCCCTCCACTGGTCGAAGACCAGCACGTTTTCGTACTCACTGCAGGATGAATCGCTGAGAACGAATCGCTTGAGCTGTTCCAGCCTCTTCGGATCCGT
Organism: Clostridia bacterium; assembly: GCA_003563755.1. Next base: position 5,800 of record PWUB01000090.1, on the reverse strand, counting down.
GGTTTCAAAGAGAATGACCGGCGAATAATTGCTCCGGCGCTTCAAAAGGCCCTGCTTAACCCACCTATCATCCAGTCCTTGCATTTCAGGCGACTTCACGTACAGGAGTCCCTCCTTCTCTGAGCAACACTTCCCATCAGCCGCACGGCGAGGATGACACAACACGAGCCCTGACTCCCAGGTCTGCCAACCGTTGTACCAGGCGGTCGGCCCTCTCCTGGGAGTAGGCTTCATATATCAACAGGGTCCCGTCGGAATCTATGGTCACCTCAAGCAGGCTGCGTTCGGTCCCTCTCAGGCTCCTCAACAGGTCCTCTCCTGGGTGCATCGGCCTCCCTCATTTCTCGGTGGGAATCTTGGCTGCATCCTCCTCATCCACACCCAGCTCGGCCTCGATCTGCCCACCGGGCTTGCGGTGAGTGCTCAAAACATCAGCCTTGACCCCCAGGCCGGACAGAATGCCCTGCACGCGTTCGGCCTCATCGTAGCACTCATCCCCGGCGAACCCGATGAACTCCATCTTGATCTTGCCGTCGGGGCCGATCTCAACCTCGATTTTCTGCGGCATCACATAACACCTCTCACCATCACCTGCCGCTTACCCGACCTGGCGGTTGCTTCTTCCTCCATCTGCTCCTCGTATTCAACATCATAGTTGAGGTCCTGGAGCGCCTCGCTGACGGCCAGGGTGGTGAAGGTCTGGACCACCCTCTCCTTGAGGTTCTCGATGACCTCCTCCTTGATGCCGTAGGAGTCGTACACGAAGGACACCTTGCCCGTCTCCTTCTCCACGTCGACTCCCAGCCCGTAACGGAACTGCGGAACGATGAGGGAAAAGGTACACTTACGCTGATGCCCGTAGTAATTGGTGATGGCATCACTCACGTACCCACCGTGCTCCTCCGCGACGGCACTCAGGGCCTCGCGGAACAGCCGCCACGATCTCTCGTTCTCTGCGGCGCGCTGCCCCTTAATAGGATTCAACTCCAGGTTGGTGGTATAAGTGCTGATGTGGCTCATATCATCGCCCGACGGACCTCTTTACCCCCGCCAGGCTTGTCACCCCCCGAAATCATAATATTAACGCAGTTCAATTTTCCTATCGGTAGATGTTCCGCGATCCTGGATCCAGGCTCTTATCTGGCGGTCCAGGTTCCTGATCTCCGAGTCTACATCCGCCTTGCGCCGCTGGCAGTCTTCCAGTTCACCCTTTATGGTCTTGATCTTCTTATTGGGCTCTGCCATCCTCCGCTGCAGATGCTCCAGATCGATGAGGGCCAGGCGAACGCGCAGTGATTCCTCCCGATCGGCCTCGATATCATCACTTGAGACCTGATCCTGGAGTTGCTGCCGCTGCTGAGCCAGCTCACCGTCGGAGAGATCCGAAAGCTCCTCTGACCACGCCTCGACCCTGAGGCTGCGGATTCTCTCCATCCCGGAGCCACTCTGCCACCGGTGAATCTCGTTCTCCAGCTTTCGCTGGCGGAACAGATCCTCATCGTGCTCCCGCTCCAGGTTCTTCTTTCTCCGTTGCAGGTTGTCGATCTGCCAGGTGAGGCGATCGGATTGATCCTGCAGATCCTGCATACGCTGCCTCATAGCGCCGATCTCAGAATCCGTCTCGCCCTGCTTCAGACGGTGCCACGTCTCAACTGTCACGAGAGACAGCACCGAAAACGCCGGCAGGACTATCAGCAATGTGAACGCCAAGTTATAGTACCAGGCCAGCTCGGCCAGCCCGAAACCCAAGAACAGGCCGAGCAGGAGGCAGACGGCTGCCTCGACACCCAGAACCATCAGGGATTTGCGGGTGTGATGGTACCGCGTGAGGACGTAATCAACCGACAGATACGTCAGGAGGATGATCACGCTCACGCCCACCACGATAATTGCCATAGTTTGAGCCCTCCCGGATTCACTTCCGTAAAGTGCTACTGGTCATTATATCATTTTGAGCGGCCGGACCGCAGGTCGGAAACGCGCCCCGCGGACGCCGGGTGACTCCTATAATGTACCCCCAAAGTTTCGAGCCTAAAACGCGGACCGGCACCGGATAATCCCACACTCCACCGCCTGCATAATCTGGTAGGCGCACTGATAGGGTTCACTGAAGCGACAACTACAGCTGCTGATTCATAATATTCGATGAGGATGCCCATTCTCCCTCTAGTGTGGGATGCTAAAAGCCGCCCCTATAGTATTTTTGACTTCAGACTCCGAACGCATTTAGCAATGTTAAACACATCATCGTGCGCAGAAGAGCTTTGGCGCGTCAGAAGCTAAGCAATACTAAGCGCAGCCTTCACAGGTCCTGCAGGGCGCGGCGGGATTCCCTGCGCACCTCTTCGCTGCCATCAACCTCGGCCAGGGTCGCGAGTGCCTCCTGGATGCCCCCGTGATCCTGGGCGCCCTCGCGACGGAGGATCTCACCTAAAGCCCACGCGGCAAAACCTCTGATCACTGGACGGGCATCATCCAGCATCCTCTGCAGAAGGGGCAGGTCCCTATAATCACCGGTATTTGCCAATACGATGAGAGCGTTTCGCTGAAGAGTACGGCGCCCCCTCCATCCGGCAGCCTTCGACCCCCATGTATCGACGAACTGGCGATTTGACATCTGCAGCAGCCCCGCCGGGTCGGGTTCGCTGTCGACGGCGTCCGGTAGGAACGCCTTCAGGCCTTCGCCGGGGTCTCGATTTTGGCAACAGGCCTGCTGGCAGGTATCGCAGCCGTACAGCCGGGATCCCATGGCCCTCCTCATGGCCACGGGGACAAAACCCCGCTTCTGGGTCAGATACGACAGGCATCGGTGCGGATTGACCCGGTAGGGTGCAAACAGGGCCTTCGTCGGGCATGCAGACACACACCTTGCACATTCGGAGCAGTCCCGGGCTGGACCGGTCATACCCGGATTCACCCGGGGCGGCAGGCAGACATCTGTCACGGCGGCGCCCAAGAACACCCACGAACCGTACGGGGGAACATAGACGCTGCCATTTGCCCCCTGGTAACCCAGCCCTGCTCTCACCGCCACGGCCCTCTCCTCGAGAGGACCGGAATCCACCTGGATATGGGCCCGGGAGGCTGCATTCTCACCGGCCAGCCTCGCCAAGAGCCGGTGGATCAGCGGCGGCAGGACCTCGTGGTAGTCCCTGCCCCAGGTGCTCCTGGACACAATGGCCCCGGCTTCATCATCCCGCTCCCGGGGATGCCAGTAGGGGGCTGCCACGGCGACAACGCTCCTTGCTCCCGGCAGCACGGCAGATGGATCGGCACGCTCCTCGGCGTGGTGGGGCACGAAAGGAGGCCCCCACCCCAAAAGCCGACGCCACTCCAGCCGCTCGGCGACCCTGGGCATCCTATCCGCCGGCATGACCGCCCACGATAGCCTGTCGACACCATCGGTCAATGAGCTCACACCCTTCTCCCGCCCAGTCACCCGTGAGGGGCATCGAGGACCGAAACTATCTCCACGTTGGCGGTTCGGGGGAACAGGTCGACGGGAATCACCCGGCCCAGGGTCCAGCCCGAGCGCACCATGCGGCTCACATCACGGCTCCACGTTGCGGAGTCACACGATACGTAGACCACGCGGCGGGGCTTCACCTCTGACAGGGCATCGAGAAGCTCCTCGGTACACCCGCTCCTGGGGGGATCCATCACCACTACCTGGATGCGGCCGGGATCGCGGTGAACGGCACAGAGCCCCTCCGAGGCCTCAGCACAGATGTGAAAAACATTGCCGAGAGCGTTGCGCAAGGCATTGAACCGTGCATCCGAAACTGCAGCGGGATCCATGTCCACCCCGAAGACTCTCCGGACTTCTCGCGCGATCATGGCGGTCAGGACCCCGATACCGGAAAAGAGATCACACACCGTGTCGTCCTGCCTGAACCCGGCCTGCTCCAGTACCGTGTGGTAGAGGATCCTGGCTCCATCCTCGCTCACCTGGGTGAAGGCGGTGGCCGAAGATCTCAGCCTCAGGCCCTCAAACTCGAAGTACAGGCGGTCGTCTCCCGCCAGGGTGGCATACTCTCCCCCATCACCCCCGCACACTACACCCGATATCTCGGGAATGTCCCTCATCAGCTCAGCGGACAGCTCTCGCCCTTCGGGCCAACCCCGATCCCCGAGGGTGAACACGACCAGGCTGTCATCGCCGGCCGTTCGGATCACCAGTTCCCGCACCGGGGCCAGGACACCGTCCCCACAGTCGCGAAGGGCGGACCTCACGCGTCCAAGCACCCGGTTATTTCGTTCGACCTGTATCTCACAGCGCTCGATGTCCACCAGCTGGTTGGTTCCCCGTCGGTAAAAACCGACCGTGGCGCCGCCCCCGTCCGAACTCACGCCGAAGCGCGTCCGCTCACGGTAACCGTAGGGCTCGCCCACCGATAGCACCGGGTCCACCTGCACGTCTGACATCCCGCCGATCCTCTCGATGGCACCCTGAACCCACCGTCTCTTGTGCTCGAGCTCCAGGTCGTAGTCCAGGTGCTGCAGCTGACATCCGCCGCAGTCCCCGTAGTGCTGACACCGCGGCACAGCCCGGCCGGGTGATGCTTGCAGCAGTCGTCGCACCTCGGCACGGCCGAAGGACCTGCCAACGGACGACACCTCCACCTCGACCTCATCGCCCGGTGCGGTTTCGGGCACGAACAGAACGTAGTCCTGGTAGCGCGCCACCCCGTCCCCGGCGTGCCCTATGTCATCGACTGTCACCCTGATTCTGTCTCGGGGAGCCACCGGTCTCTTCATAGTTCACCTCGGCCCTTCTTCCAACATCATTATACCGCATCCGGGGGGCCCTGAGTCGCGGATGACACCGGCTCCAGGGCGCCCACGGCACCGCTAGGATCCATGTCCCGAGCATGGGCGAGCCCGGGTACGGAGGGCCAAAACTGTCACCGGGGCCGGGGGTAGAACGCGCGGACGGAGTGGGTGTGCACCATGTCACCGATGGGCCATTTCTGCTGGAATACCTGCGGTGGCTCAGCTTCAAGGGGAACCAGCATCAGGCGCAGATGAGACCGGTCCTCGGTGGCCACCCGATTGTCGAAGGGAACGTCGAAGAAGTACAGGTACTGGCCTATCCAGTTCAGGTAGAAAATCCTGCGCGCGTGCTCTGCAAAGAAGCCACCGTTGCAAATGGAGGTTATACTCAGACCCGGTGATCCCTCGGCCAGGGCCTTTTGCAGCTGTACCGCGTTGATTGGTTCGCCCTGCAACAGAGGGATGGCATCGAACTGACTGTCAATCATCACCCACCTACCCGCATCCCGAAGGTAGGCCTCCACGACCACGTGCCCTGCCCCGCTCTCCCGCGTCTCAGCGTCGTGGGTCTTCAAGTGCAGCATGCGCGTGGGAATACCCAGGGAGTTGAGGGCTCCGTGGATCACTATTGAGTACTCCACGCACCGAAAGCGCCCACCGTCCTCCACCTCCCGCACTATGGAGATGGGATCGTTGCGTGTGGGCTGATTCGTGCCGTGGTGATCCCAGAGTCCGTGCACCCAGGCGGAGACAAGCTGGACAGCATGAAAATCGTCATCGGCGTCGATGATAATGTCCTGCAGGCCGAGTTCGTCTCTCATGCGCACCAGGTAGGGTTCGTCGGGGTCGCTCCACACGAACTCGAGAGGCTCAGGATCCGCGGTGAAACCGAGGGTTCCCACGGCGTGACCGCCGCCTATCAAATGGAGAGCAGCGAAATACGCGGTCGCCGCTACCAGGGCGACTGCCAGGGCAATCCTGAAAGCAGCACCGGGGTGCCCCCGGCACCGGATGGCGCGGATGAAGG
>PWUB01000315.1 GCA_003563755.1 Clostridia bacterium | reverse complement strand
GGGTAAGGTGTGCGAGGCCATGGGCATCGATCTATCCGACAATGGTACCCCATTCACCGGACAACGGCTGATGATCACCGAGGAGAAGACCTCCGGAGGCTGCATCGTGCAGGGTCCGCGGGTGGGGCTGGGGGACGTGGGGGAGTTCGCAGGGCTTTTGTGGCGCTTCATGCTGACGGGGTGATGGATATGGACAGTGCCGAACTGGTCGTCGGAATCGATGCTGGCGGAACGAAAACCCGCGGGCTGCTGTGTAGAGTGCTGCCGAGAAGCCGCCTTGAGATCCTGCATGAACACGAGGGCCCACCGGGTAACTGGCTGGGCTCGGCACATCCAAACCGCCGGGTGGCAGCTTCCATGACCGAGGTGTGCCGCGGTCTGGGTCCGCCGGGTGATCAAACCGTCTCCGCAGCCGTGGCTGCCGTGGCAGGTGCGAGCTTGCCCGGACGACGCGAGGCGGTCAGGAGAGTATTGGAGCGTCACTTCTCCGGTGCCCGGTCGGGGGTAATCAATGATGCCGAGGCAGCCTTCTGGGCCGTCTCGGACCCGGATGCGGTGGTGGTTATCAGTGGAACAGGTTCGGTTGCCATCGCGAGAAAGGACGGAGCGTGGTTGACCGCCGGCGGACAGGGAGCGGTGCTCGCCGACGAGGGCAGCGGCTTCTGGATCGGACGAAAGGGGCTCAATGCTGCCATCCGCGCGGGGGAGGGGAGAGGTCCCCGCACAGAGCTCCTCGATTCGGCCCGCCGGCATTACGGCATCGGCGATCTGAACGGTCTGCCTGCGAGGGTGCACGGCTCACAGGGTATCGACATCGCCGGGGTCGCTGGCTTCTCGAGGTGCGTGTTCGAGGCCGCACGGTACGGCGATGAAGTCGCCCTGGGGTTGCTGGAAAGAGCCGGTCGCGAACTGGCCGGTCTGGCCCGGGGCCTGCTGCAGCGCCTGGGTCCCCCCGGGGACAGATCCGTGTACGTGCTCGGCGGAGTATGGCGGGGCCTTCCGCCGGTCATCGAACCCTTCACCCGTCAGCTCTGGCAACATCGCAGCACAGTATCTGTTCAGTCGCCGCTGCTCGGGCCGGCGGAGGGTGCGGCCCTCAGAGCGTGGTCGTTGATAGACGGAGGAGGCATTCATGAGACTTGAGAGATGCGCGCGTTTCACGTGGGTGGTTGGACTGGCGGTCATCATCCTCGTCGCAGCCTCAGGAAACCCGGTGCACTCGAGCGCTGATGCTGCCGAGGTATTCTTCACCATATTGCACACCAACGATGAGCACTCTGCCCTCATTCCCCATTCCCCAGCCATCGACTATCATCCTGAAGAGAGCGATCCCACGTTAGGGGGCTTTGCCCGCCTGGCAACGGCTATCGAGAGGCACAGGGATACGAGGGATGAGCACATTATACTGGTGTCAGCGGGAGATTTTTTGAGCGGTTCACCCTTCGCATGGATGGCTCTCACCGGCAGGGCCCCGGAGCTCGCGCTGATGGACGAGATAGGTTACGATGTGGTGATCCTCGGTAATCACGAGTTCGATTTCGGCCCGGAAGTTCTCGCTGAGTATCTGAGAGCTGCTGGGTACCCTGAAACAGGATCCCGCATGCTGATGCTCCGCGGCAACGCCCAGCCTCCCGAGGGGCATCCTCTGGACGAGCTGGGCCTTCCGTCAACGCACATTCACGAGATTCCGGACTCAGGGGTGAAGCTGGGGATGTTTTCGCTGGTGGGATACGATGCCATGGCGGTGGCGCCCAATGCGGACCCCGTCGTGTTCCTGGATCCCCTCGAGTTCGCAGAGAGAGCGGTCGCCGACCTGCGGGAGCAGGGTGCGGATATCATCATGGCGGTGACTCATGCCGGACTCGAAGAGGACCGCGAGCTCGCCAGGCGCGTCGGCGGTATAGATATTATCGTGGGCGGACACTGCCACACGACTGTGACCTGGTATGAAGGCACTACTGTCATCGTCCAGGCGGGGGAGAAGCTGGAGTACCTGGGCTGCCTTGAGCTCGCCTACGATCCCGAAAACGAGTCCCTACGGGTGCTCAACCCCGAGACAGGACAGACCTACCTTGAGCTCATCGACGATTCGATTCCGGCTCACCCGTTGATACAAAAGCGGATCGAAGAGATCACGGCGGAGTTGAACGTCCTGCTGTCCGATGTGACCGACGGAGTGTATACAGATGTCCTCGCACCCGTCGTCAGATCCGAGTTCTTGGTAGATCATAAGCCTCCTCTGATGGAAACCCCCTACGGCAATCTCATCGCCGATGCCTTCCGCTGGTCAGTCCGTGAGGTAACGGGCCAGAGAGTGGACTTCGCCTTCCAAGCGAACGGTCAGATCCGCGGTGCTCTCCAGCCGGGGAGGATGCCCCACGCTGCAGAAGGACTGGCCCTATACGATGTCATTGCCACCGTGGGTTTGGGCTCCGGCCCCGACCGATTCCCGGGCTATCCCCTGGTGCTCACCTACCTGACAGGTGATGAAGTCCTCCGCATTCTCGAGATCTCCCCGCTGCTCTCCGATATCTTCGGCAACGCCTTTTTCCTGCAGATGTCGGGACTGCGCGCGACCTATGATCCGGACAGGGCGGTTCTACTGCGGATTCCCCTGGCTGACCTTCCGATTCCCACGTACCGGGCCGTGTTCAGTGCTGAGCGTTACACGGGCGACGACGCGGCCATGACCGATGAGCAGTATGTCGCCCTGGAGTCCGGAGATCAACAGCTCTACCGGGTGGTCACGGATTCGTTCGTTGCCTCCTTCATACCGATGGTGGGGGAGATGCTTCCCAGGCTGACTGTACAGCCGAAGGACCGAGAAGGAAACCCCGTTGATCCGCAGGAGCAGATAGTATACCGCGACAATAAGCCCCTCACGGCCTGGCGTGCCGTGCTAGACTACGTGGCCCATATGCCCCCCGATGCACAGGGCATACCGACGGTACCGGAGCATTACGCGGCACCGATGGACCGCCATGACCAGGTGAAGAGCATGCCGCTCATCGTGTGGCCGATCGTGCTCCTCGCTCTTATATCGGTGGTGTTGGTCATACGCAAGAGGAGAAGGCGCGCTGGTAAACCGTAGCTTGTGGAGCACCGGGGATGCGTGCCGTGTACAGATGTGATGCTTCACAGACCCATGGCCCCGACAGCAGGGCGATGACTGCCCAGGGTCGATGCTGAAGGCGCGCCTGGCATATGTAGGGTATCTTGACAGATCGTTGTACCTACATTATGCTTTCATTAGCGGAGCGAAGGACTGGTACAGATGAAGATCGGCAATGACGGACACTGCAACGGAGATGACAGGCGACACTGCTATTGTCCACATCCCAGGCAGGGAGCGGTCGTGCAGGGTTTCGTTCAGCCCCTGTTGATCCTCCTATTGATGGAAGAGCCGGCACACGGCTACGAACTGACGAGTAGGCTGGGTGAGTTCGGCTTGGCTGATGCCGATCCGGGCGGGATCTATCGAAACCTTCAGAAGCTCGAGGCGGACGGCTTCATCGAGTCAACTTGGGACACCACGGGCAGCGGTCCGGCGCGAAAGGTGTACAGGGTTACCCCTGAGGGCCGTGACTTCCTGGATACCTGGGTGGGCGCGCTGATGCGCAACCGCCAGCTGCTTGAGGCGTTCATAGATCGCTATCACGATGTGATGGAAAGAACAACTGATTGAAACTCTAAATTCGCTGGTTGGGTATCGGCGAGTTTGTTGAGCTCAATTTTGACGTTAGGAAGGTTACACATGCCACAAGCACATGAAGACCTCCTCGGCAGCGGTGCCACCCATGTCTACACCGGGGATGGCAAAGGCAAGACGACGGCCGCCCTGGGACTGGCCATGAGGGCCGTGGGCTGGGGATTGCGAGTGCTGATGATCCAGTTCATGAAACGGTGGGGTTACGGCGAGCATCGGGCCGCACTCCGGCTGGCCCCACAGCTCGAGATACTCCAGGTGGGAGTCGCCTATCTCGTAGCTGACGAGGCCGACTTTGATTCTGAGATCCTCGAAAAGATCCACGGAGAGGTCAAGGTGTTTCCCCCAGGCTGTCCGCCCGAAGAGCTGGTTGAACAGGCCGACAAGGGCATGCGGCGGGCGGAGCGTGCCTTCGAGGCTGGATCCACTGATATCTTGATTCTCGACGAGGTCAACATGGCTGTTCATTTCGGCCTGATCCCCCTCCAACGGGTGTTGGATCTCATCAGCAGCCGGCCGAGGGGCGTCGAGCTGGTCCTTACGGGAAGGCGGGCTCCGCACGAGATCATCGAGGCTGCCGACCTCGTGACCGAGATGCGTGAAACCAAGCACTACTGGTCGGAGGGTCTCCAGGCCCGCCGGGGCATAGAAGAATAGCTGTAACCGTCTCCTTTCACCGAAGGACTCCCGGACTTTTTACCCTACCTCCCTGCTTTGCCCGGGGGTCAGGCACAGCCCATCCCCGCAGTTCATACGCTGTTATTGATTCGTGAGGGAACGGGGGGATGCGTGTGTCTTCAAGGGTCGAATACCTTATGACCTGTCACGACGCGGGATCACCGTGGTGTCCGTGTATACTGGCTGACGTGGGCGACTGTCCGGTGTGCCCGGTGCTCCGCGGCCTCAACACGTGCGACGAGTGTCACTGGACGGGTCTGTGCGTATACGAGCTTCGCAGCCGGGCGCCCGAGCCTCAGCCGCCACGGGAGTTCACTTCCATGAGGGTGATCAGTCACAGGGTCATCGGTCCGGACCTTCACCGGGCGGAAGTCGAGGTTGCACGGGCCTGGGTTCACGAGATCCGCCGGCCGGGAGCCTTCATCCTTGCTGCATCGGAACATGCTCCCCAGGTCTCGGCAGCACCGATGGCTGTTCTCGCCAGCGATGAGACATCCATGTCGATCGTTTTGCGGGTTCGTGGACCCAAGACCAGGGCCCTGGCCGGGGCCAGAGACTGCTGGATGGTGAAAGGACCCTTTCGGAGCGGCCTGCTTGGAACGCGTCGTCTCTATGACCTGGATGAAGGAGAGGCGACGATCCTCGTATCCACGACGGGTCAGTCCCTGCTCCCCGGGGTATTGAGAACCCTACGGGCAGGAAACAACCGGGTCACGGTGAGTGTGGATCCCGGTTCCACCGGGTCCCTGTACGTGCTCCGGGAGCTGGGTGACTTTCCCGGGCATCTGAGAACACTGGAGTTCTCCAGTCCCCGCTCCTACAGCACACGGCGGGACTGGCTCAGGCAGACGGTGAGGGGAAACGGACCCGACCTCGTCGTCAGCCTGGGAAGTGACTACCTGCACGGTCGGATAGCGCCGCTCATCGGAGACGACCAGGGATGGGTGGCCTCCAACAACCAGATCATGGTATGCGGGGACGGAAGGTGCGGCAGCTGCAGCATCACACTGCGTGACCGGACAGAGATCAGAGGATGCAAGGCGGATGTGGCTCCCGAGGACGTTTTCTGGTGGGCCGCGGAGATGCCCCAGGAGCGGCAGGAGGGATGATCGTGAGTAACGGTAGGGTAGCAGTCGTGGGAGGCGGCTGGGCAGGCTGTTCCGCCGCTTTGTCGGCCGTTCGTGCCGGGGTGCACGTAAAGCTGTACGAGAGAACGGATATGCTGCTCGGTGCCGGCCTGGTCGGAGGCATCATGCGCAACAATGGACGCTACACCGCCGCGGAGGAATGCCTACGCCTGGGCGGAGGAGGAGAGCTGTTCGATCTTACGGATGAAGCAGCGAGGCATGAAGATGTGGTATTTCCGGGTCACAAGCATGCATCCCTGTATGATGTCACTGTCATGGAGCCCCTGGTCAAGGATCACCTCCTGGGGGCGGGAGTCGAGATCCACCTGCCCAGGCGCATAACCGACGTCGAGGTGAAGGAGGAGAGACTCCTGGCCCTTGTGGATGAAGACGGAGAGCGCATAGAGGCGGATGTCTTCATCGATGCCACGGGAACGTCTGGTCCCATGGGCAACTGTGTTCGTTACGGTAACGGTTGTGTGATGTGCATCCAGCGATGTCCCGCCTTCGGGCCCAGGATCAGCATAGCGGCCCGGGCCGGGGTGAAGGAGATGATGGCCAGTAAGGGTCCCGAGGTACCGGGAGCCATGAGCGGATCCGGCAAGATCCATCTCGAATCACTGTCGGGGGAGGTTCAGCGGTCCCTGCAGGAGACCGGCGTCGCTGTGATCGAGCTGCCCGAGGAGCTAAGGGAGATGAGCAAGTTGGCGGTGAAGGCCTGCCAGCAGTATGCGATATCCGAGTACGCCGAAAGCATCATCCTCCTCGATACGGGTCATGCGAAGCTGATGACACCCTATTTCCCTCTGCAACTCCTGCGAAAGGTGCCTGGGATGGAACGTGCCCGGTTCGAGGACCCGTATGCTGGGGGAAGGGGTAACTCCATTCGGTTCACTGCCATAACGCCCCGTGACAACGACCTGCAGGTGAGAGGGGTGTCTAATCTCTTCTGCGCCGGGGAAAAGGCGGGCGTGTATGTCGGACACACCGAGGCGATTGTCACCGGGATGTTGGCAGGTCACAACGCGGCCCGCAGCAGTCTCGATCTCACGACGGTGGAGATACCCAGGAGCACTGCGGTGGGTGAATTCATTGCCTTCGGCCGGGACGAACTGCTGACCGGGGAAGGACTCACGAAGAGTTACACCTTCGCTGGCTCGGTTTTCTTCGAGCGCATGCTGAATAGGGATCTGTATACCACCGATCACGAGATCCTCGATGATCGTCTGCTGCAGACAGGGCTGACCGGGCTGTTCTCCCGACCTCTCTGAACCTGGCGGGAAGGTGGGGTGAGACTGTGGCGGGAAGGCGCAACGGTCAAACCAGGACCGAGGAGATACTACAGCACCTTGAAGAGGGCCGTGTCTGCGTGCCGACTGCTCTGGCGTATTTCACGGAGGGACGGGTCTCAGAGACACATCTTCGGGGTGAAACGCGCATCTCCCGGGGCGGCACCAATCAGCGTGCGAACCGAACTGAGGATCAGCATGTGCCCTTTTCAACCTACGAGAGAGGGCCCGGATACCTTCACCTAAAGCGCCTGGTCGGGCTGGAGGAGGTGAAGAAGAGGGTACGCGAGATCGCGGCCTACGTGTGCGTTCAGAAACGGCGGGCCGACCTGGACCTGCCCGCCGAATCCACGGTGCTGCACATGGTCTTCAGCGGAAACCCGGGTACCGGAAAGACCACCGTGGCACGGATCCTGGGTCAGATATTCCGGGACATCGGGGTGTTAAAGCAGGGACACATGGTGGAGATCGAGCGTGCCGATCTGGTGGGTGAATATATCGGGCACACCGCCCAGAAGACCCGGGCGAAGGTCAAGGAAGCCATGGGCGGGGTGCTCTTCATCGATGAAGCATACTCCCTGGCCCGGGGCGGGGAGAAGGACTTCGGAAAGGAAGCCATAGATACCCTGGTCAAGGCCATGGAGGACCACAAGGACAGTTTCGTACTCATACTCGCTGGATACCGGGGCGAGATGGAGTGGTTTTTGAGGCAGAATCCCGGCCTACGGTCGCGCTTTCCGATGCACCTGGATTTCCCCGACTACAGCCTGGAGGAACTGCTGGCGATCGCGGACATCATGCTTTCAGAGAGGGAATACTGCCTCTCTGAAAGCGCCCGTGTGGCGCTCGCGGAGACACTCGAGGAGATATCTCGTGGTCGGGGCCGGTCGGGCAATGCCCGTACCGTTCGGAACCTGCTCGAGAGATCGATGCGCGTTCAAGCACTGAGAATCGTACACCACCAGAGTCTCTCCCGCCGGGATCTGATGACGCTCACAGGCCGGGATTTCGAGGGGATCCAACCGTGAAAACATGCGTGATAGTGGGTGCGCCGGGCGTAGGAAAGACCACGCTGTTCGGGCGCCTGACAGCGGAGCTCAACGGAGGCAGGGGGATCAGCCCCGCGGTGGGGGCCTCGTCCGGCGCCGCCCCCGATGATCCGGGCGGGGGAGGGTCCCGATACACAAGTGACGAAAACGGTCTCCCGCGCGGCCTCCTGGATTCTGCAGGAGCCAGCTGGGTGGTCTACGATACCCCGGGTATGCCCGATGAGATTTCGGCATCCAGGAGGCTCAGGGAGGCCGCTGGTGCAACGCTGAGGCTGCTGATGCATAGTGATGCCATAATCCACGTTCTCGATGCCTCACGCGTGGGTAAGCACGGTGCACACGAGGGGCTCACCGAGGTCGATCGAGCCCTGCAGCGGTTGATCAGGAAGGCAGATTGGGAGGATCTGCGGGGAAGCATCCCCATGGACGTCAATGGCTTCGCCAGACCCCAGGGACTGCGCGACTACCTGGCGCGGCTCTTGGGCTGCCGGCGGGACGCACGTCGAGGGCTGCCGCCCCGACACATCGTAGTGGCGAACAAGATGGACCTTCCCTGGGCCCAGGTGGGGCGGATGGACATTCAGACGCATTTCGCAAGCACCCGCGTCATACCCATGTCGGCAGGACGGGGAGAGGGTATAAGGCTCACGTGGCGCAGGGTCTGTCGGGGCTGAGGTGCGCCTCATGCACAGGCTCATGTGCTATAATGAAAGGTGCGTATCCCACAGCGTGGGGGAGGAAGGAGAGTCCATCCGACAGATGATCATCCAAGGGCAGCGACCACTAGATGTTCCG
>PWUB01000047.1 GCA_003563755.1 Clostridia bacterium | reverse complement strand
TGATTACAAATCAGCTGCTCTACCGTTTGAGCTACGCCAGCGCATGAGCCTTGTGAGCGACACTAAATATAGCATAATGCCGCCCCTGATGCAACCGATTTCGCACTAACCCCCAAGGGACAGACCGATACGAACGTTGCCCATCGTAGCACAACGCTCCTCTGACTTCAAACACCCGGTCGCAAATCCCGCCGGCTGCCACAGGTCAGCTCATCTCTTGCTGCAAGAACAGCCCCGAACCCCGCAGCAGGGGCGTATTCGTGTCGGCCAACGCGCATATGTATGACTGACAAAGCGGCACAGATCGGGAGGAGGAAGCACACTGACAGTAAGCCCGGAGGAGATTCTGCAGCGGCTGGAATCCGTATCTGGACCCACCAGGGACCTGTTCATAGACGTAAACCGAAAGCGCGTTCACCTGAGGGGAGTGGTCGACAGCTTGTCCCAGATGCAGAGCATATGCGCCAGCGTATCCGCCATGTCGGAAGTTGACCGGGTGGAGAATCACATGACCCTGAGGATGCCCACGGGGAGTGGAGATGAAGATGCACAGAAGATGCTCGAAGGGATGCTTCATCAACGGGGACTAACCGCCGTGTCCGTGAGCGTTCGCCGCGGCACCGTCACCCTGGGCGGGGTTTCGGTGAATTTGGCCGGCAAATCCCTTGCCGAGCGGCTCGCGCGAGACATACCGGGCATCTCCAGGATCGACAACAGCATCGCCATATCATGCACCAGCGGTCGGCACAGAACCGCGCCCCGCGATGATGCCACCCTCACGAACAAGGCAAACGAGATGTTCCGCCTCGCCGAGGGCTCCCTGTCGGGTCGGGTACGGGGGATAGTGTCCCAGGGAACCCTCCATCTGCGGGGACGGGTCGCCGATCAAAAGGCCAGGCGCAGCGCCCTGCGTCTCGCCAGCCAGGTAGACGGCGTGCGCAGAATCCGGGATGGAATCGAGGTGGGCTGATCCGTGCGGCACCGGTACGATTATCGAGCTTGTTCAAACGCATTCTATGGATCAAAGGCCACGTGGAGGGCGGGACCGCGTGGGTCCCCTCTCACCTACCTTATGTAGGTTCGTAAAACCTCGATCAGCTCCTCCTGTACCTGCTCGGCGCTGATCTGCCCTTCTCCGCGCATGGCCCGTGACACGCACACCTGCAGGTGATCATCGAGGACCAGCAGGGCCAGGGAATGCAGGGCGGAGCGGACTGCGCTGATCTGCAGCAGTATGTCCACGCAGTACCGGTTGTCCTGGATCATGCGCTCAACCCCGCCCACCTGTCCGGCTATGCGACGGATTCGGTTAAGCAGCTCCGCCCGGGTAACGTCTGGCCGGGTTCTCTCTTCTGAATCCTTCATGGCATCCGTCCTCCCGGAGGTGAATTTAAAGCACTGTCCCTGCTTTCAATTCTGCCCCTGTTAGGAGGGCGGAAGCAAGCTGACCGCCGGGCGAGGCCTGCTCCCGTCACGCCGTGTACGCCGTGCGGCGGTGCGGTGGACCTTTCCTTCCCGGGGCAGTTGTGCTATCATCTACGAAACCGAAAAGGCGATGACGGAAACGAGTAGGCTCACATCAACCGCCCAGAGAGTCCGGGACGGTGGGATCCGGACCGGGGAGTGGGCCGAAGATCCTTCCGGAGCCGCGGGCCGAACATCATCGATCAGTAGGTGCCGCCGGGACGCGCCCGTTGAAGCGTGCAGGGATCGGAACTCTCAACCGGGAGGCCGGTTCCGGGACACTGAGCGGGTCCGCGTCCTGCGGATGGCGGACCAATCCGGGTGGTACCGCGGTCTCTGAGACCGTCCCGAAAGGGACGGTTTTTGCGTTCTGGGTCACCCGTGCTGCAGACCTGATCATTGGAGGGAGCGAGAATGTTCAGACGTGTACCTGATGATATGGATTTCCCCAGGATGGAGGAAAGGCTTCTCCGTTGGTGGGAAGAGGACGGAGTACGGCACGAGTACCTGGCCAAAAACGACGGTGCCGGCAAGCGCTTTTCCTTCCTCGACGGTCCGATAACCGCCAACAACCCCATGGGGGTCCATCATGCCTGGGGCCGAACCTACAAGGACCTGTTTCAGCGGTACTTCACTATGAAGGGTTACGAGCAGCGCTACCAGAATGGTTTTGACTGCCAGGGGCTGTGGGTGGAGGTCGAGGTCGAAAAGGACCTGGGTCTCAACTCCAAGCTGGACATCGAAGAATACGGTGTCGCTGACTTCGTGCACGAGTGCAGAGAGAGAGTTCTTCGCTTTTCCGAGGTCCAGACGGAACAGTCCAAGCGTCTGGGCTACTGGATGGACTGGGAAGACTCCTACTTCACCATGTCCGATGAGAACAACTACACTATATGGCATTTCCTCAAGGTCATGCACGAGCGCGGCTTCATATACCGGGGCAAAGACGTCATGCCCTGGTGCACGCGCTGCGGAACGGGACTGAGCGAACACGAAATCGTCACCGAGGGCTACAAGGAGCTGACCCACACCAGCCTCTACGTCCGGCTTCCCATGGGGGACGAGGACGGCACCTACATCATGGTCTGGACGACCACTCCGTGGACGCTCTCCGCCAACGTGGCCGTGGCCGTGGGTCCCGACGAGACGTACGCCCTGGTAGAGCACGAGGGCGAGTCGTATATCGCCGCCGAGGAATCGGTGCCGCGCCTGTTCGGGGAGGGGGCAGTCGTGATTCGGACTCTCCCGGGTTCCGAGCTTGTAGGACGAACCTACCGCGGGCCGTTCCCCGACCTGGAGGCCGCCGCCGGCGTAAAACCGGTCATAATTCCCTGGGACGAGGTTGACCCGTCGGAGGGAAGCGGATGCGTACACATCGCTCCGGGCTGCGGCCAGGAAGACTTCGAGCTCGGACAGGAGCATGATCTGCCCGTGTTGGCTCCCATCAATGAGTTCGGTGTCTTCACCGGCGAGTACGGCTTTCTCGCCGGCCTGGACGCCCACGGTGCCGCAGAGCCGATCATCTCCGAGCTGCAGGACCGAGGAAGCCTGTTCTCCCTCGAGGACATCACCCATCGTTACCCCGTGTGCTGGCGGTGCAGCGAGGAGCTGGTATTCCGCCTCGTGGACGAGTGGTTCATCGCCATGGATCCCTGGCGAGAGGACATCATGGACGTGGTACGGCAGATCCGGTGGATTCCGCCTTTCGGGCAGGAGCGGGAACTGGACTGGCTCCGCAACATGAGCGACTGGATGATCTCCAAGAAGCGCTACTGGGGCCTGGCCCTTCCCATATGGGTGTGTGCAGAGTGCGGTGCCTTCGACGTCATCGGGGGACGCGATGAACTGCGTGAGCGGGCGGTGGACGGATGGGAGGAGTTTGAGGGACACTCTCCCCACCGACCCTGGATCGACCAGGTGAAGATCGACTGTCCCGGGTGCGGCCAAACCATGCAGCGGATACCCGACGTGGGCAATCCATGGCTTGATGCCGGCATAGTCCCCTACTCCACCCTGCACTACCTAACCGACCGCTCCTACTGGGAGAAGTGGTTCCCGCCGGACTTTATCACCGAGAGTTTCCCGGGGCAGTTCCGCAACTGGTTCTATTCCCTGCTTGCCATGAGCACCGCCCTGACCAGGAAGCCCCCCTTCCTCACCGTCCTCGGCCACGGACTGGTCTTCGACGAAAAGGGTGAGGAGATGCACAAGAGCGCCGGCAACGCCATATGGTTCGACGATGCCACGGACGAGATCGGCGCCGATGTGATGCGGTGGCTGTACATGTCGTCGAATCCCACGGGCAACGTGCACTTCGGGTACGGGAGTGCTGATGAGATCAGGCGCCGCTTCTTCATACCACTGTGGAACATCTACTCCTTCTTCGTTACCTATGCACGCCTGGATCGCTTCTCTCCCCAGGACGCAGAAAGCATGCCCATCACCGAACGGTCGAAGCTGGACCGGTGGCTGTACAGCCGCCTGGCCGAGACCATCAGCACCGTTGATGACCGCCTGGCTGATTACGATGCCGTGAGGGCGACCCGGGGGCTGGAGCGCCTCGTCAGCGATATGTCCAACTGGTACGTGAGACGCTCGCGCCGGAGGTTCTGGAGCAAGGGAGACGACACCGAGGCCGGACGCGACAAGCTCAGTGCATACCAGACCCTCTACGAAGCACTGGTAACCACCACGAGGCTGTTGGCGCCGATAGTGCCCTTCCTCGCCGAGGAGATGTATCAAAACCTCGTGATCGAGGGGGGCAGCGGCTCCGAGGCCCCCCGCAGCGTTCACCTTACCGACTTCCCCGTCGCCGCCTCCGACTGGCGGGACGAAGGGCTGGACGAAGAGATGAGGAAGGCCCGCATGATCACCTCCCTCGGCCGCGCTGCACGCAGCGCCAGCGGCATCAAGGTGAGACAGCCCCTGTCGGAGCTCATGGTCGCCGGGGCAGCGTGGGACCGGGATCTCGACTACCTCATCAAGGACGAGCTGAACGTCAGGGAGGTAGTACCGGTTTCCGACGACACGGAGTTCATTGAATACGAGGTGAAACCTGACTATTCAACCCTGGGACCGAAGTACAAGGGTGATATGCCCAGGGTCGCCCGGGCGGTC
The DNA here is from genome assembly GCA_003563755.1 of Clostridia bacterium. Next base: position 4,576 of record PWUB01000047.1, on the reverse strand, counting down.
GCCGAATCCGACGCCCGCAGGCTCGCCGACGCCGTGAAAGCGGGCGAGGACATCGAGGTCGGCGGGTTCACCCTTCATTCCGACGAGCTGATCGTCAGAACCCACAACCGTGAGGGTTTCGCGGCCGCTGCCGATGGCGGCTACACCGTGGCGCTGAGCACCCAGATCACGTCCGAGCTGCGGCGCGAGGGGCTCGCCCGCGACATCATCAGGTTCATCCAGGACAGCCGCAAGCGGGCCGGCTTCGAGGTTTCCGACCGCATTCACGTCAGGTACCGGGCCGCCGGCGAGCCCGCAAAGGCCCTCGATGACTACGGCGACGAAGTGGCCAGCGAGGTCCTGGCCGATTCCTTCAAGCCCGGTGATCCGGCAGCCATGCAGCACCAGTTCAGCACGACCATCGAGGACGAGGGTCTACAGGTAGGATTAGAGGTAATACGATGAGATCGTGCCCCGGGGGCATTCCGCCTTCGGGGCACGCGCACTCGATCGCGACGACCCCCCTCGGGGGATGTATCAGCCCACCATCGTGGGAAGGAACCCGCCAACCGCTCAGAGAAGAGTCTTCTGGGCGGGTCCGTGCTCCCGGGCCTGTCCCCGTATAGCAGATGGAGCCCCAGAGATACTAAGCTCCGGGTGCCGTTCGCAGAAAGGATGATACAGCCGATGAGACATCTCTTGACTGCAGTCTTGCTGTTTACCGTGCTGTTGGCGTCAGCATCCTGCGGTCCCGCCCAGGATCAGGACGAACTGGCTCAGCTGCGCGAGGAAGTACAGACCCTCAGGGACCAGCAGTCCGAAATGCGGGCCCGCCTGGATCTCCTGGAGGGATCCCAGCTCTCAGCTCCGGGCGAGCAGATCAAGGTCGTCGTCTACTTCGGACTGATGACCGACACCGATATCTTCACCGTACCCGTCATCAGGACCGTCGAGGCTGTCGATGACCTCAAGGAAACGGCCCTGCGGCAGCTCATCGCGGGTCCTGATCCCACCGGCCCTCTTTCCCCCACCGCTCCCCCGGAGACGGAGATACTGTCGCTCACCATCGAGGACGGGGTTGCCATCGTCGACTTCAGTGAGCACGTTCGGGAGCACGCGGCGGGTTCAGCAGGAGAAAGCATGGTCATGGCTTCCATCGTGAATACTCTCACGGAATTTGCCGATGTGCAGCAGGTTCAGATACTCGTCGAGGGTGAAGAAGGTACCAGCCTCGGAGGGCACTTCAGCCTGGACGAACCCCTCGAGCGAATTGACGGAATGATACCCTGAGGGTACAGCGGTCGCAACTCAGTTCGGGGCAGCTTTGACCAACTCCAGCCTACCGGCCAGGCCGCTGGAGTATCGAACAACCCCGCCGATGGTGACCAGGATCACCTCGAAGCTGTCATCTCTTTCCGCCCACTCCAGGGCCTGCTCCACCTCCATGGCGAACAGGGCGGTGGACAACCCGTCCGCCCACATGGCGGATTCGGTGAGCACCGTCACCGCCTGCATGGTTCGCGAGGGCCGCCCCGTGGTGGCATTGAACACGTGGCTGTAGCGGACATCATCGTGGACGAAGTAGTTCTGGTAGTCACCGGTGGTACTGAGGCTCTCCCCTGACTGCATCTCGATGACAGCGTAGACGTCGGCTTCCTGCCGGGGGTGGATGATGCCGACCCGCCATCTCCGCTGGGCCGGATTCTGTCCCAGCACTTTTATGCTGCTCTGTCCCACGTTCAGGATCGCATCCGTCACCCCGCCCTCGGCCAGCACCTCGAAAGCCCTGTCGGCCGCGTATCCCTTGACCAGGGAGTTCAGATCGAGGGCCATCCCGGGCATGAGGCTGACGGAACCATCGTCGCTGATTCTCACCCGGCGGTAGTCGACGAGGGACAGTATTTCCCTGATCTCCTCATCGGAGGGTACGCGGTGCCGACCGGTATCAAATCCCCACAGGCCGACGATCGGCCGGATGCTGATGTCGAAGAGTCCGGCGCTGAGGCGTCCCAGTTCCAACCCGGAGCGGATGACTCTCTCGGTCTCCGGGGATACGGACACGGCTTGACCCCCGGCGCGGTTGACAATGCTGAGCTCACTGTCGTCGACGTACGCACTCATAAGGGCCTCTATGCGCGCCATCTCCTCGAAGGCATCGCCCACTGCTCCTTGGGTGTCAGGACCTCCCCGTGCTGATACCGATACGACGGCCCCGAACAGGATGTCGTCATGCTCCACAGTGTTCACCCGCTGCCAGAAGCCGCAGGAGGCCGCGATGAGTAGGAGTAAGACGGCGAGGCCTGCCCTCAGGAAGGGTGCCGCACGCTCCGTGCTGGTTCTCACTCGACCTCCTCCTCCCGCGGTTCTTCGGTCTCGTCATCGCCGAAAAACTCCAGGCTGTCAGCAGGGCAGACGCCCACGCATACACCACACCCCGTGCACCGCTCGAAGTCGATGACGGGCAGGTTCTTCTCCATGACTATCGCGCCCTCGGGACAGCGGCGCTCACAAAGTCCGCAGCCGAGACAGGCGTTGCTGCAGGCCCTGGCGGCCTCGCGCGGGCCCATCCGGGCCACGCACGCCAGGAGCACCGGCTGGTCCTCGGGCAGGACCGCGATCACGTCCCGGGGGCAGGCCTGCACGCACGCACCGCATCCCGTGCACCGCTCAACGTCCACAACGGGAAGCCCTTCATCGCCGATGTGTAGAGCATCCTCGGGACAGACGGTGACGCAGCTACCCATGCCGAGGCAGCCATACTCGCATACCTTGTGTCCTCCGGCCACTCCCTGAACAGCAGCACAGTCCTGCATGCCCGCATATCGAAAGCGCAGCGCCGCCGCCTCCTCGGTACCCCGGCACAGCAGACGGGCGACGCGCCGGGAGGCGGTCGTATCAACCTCCTCACCGAGGAGCTCGGCGATGCGAGTCAGCGTTTCACCCTCGCTGGCCGTGCACTCCGCCATCTCGGCCTCGCCGTGCACCAGGGCTTCACTGAAGGCAGCGCAGCCCGCGTGTCCGCAGGCACCGCAGTTGATACCCGGCAGAGTCTTTTCGATGGCCTCGATGCGTTCATCGCGCTTCACTTCGAGCACCCGGGCCGCATAGGCCAACCCGGCACCGAAGAGAAGCCCCAGGGCCATCAGCGCGACCGCTGCTTCGAGCATGGATGTCACCTCCTCGCAATCATTCACCCCACATCATCGCAAATTCTATCACATTCGGAAGAGATCAGCTATGTTGAAACCGGTGAAACCCATGAAGGCCATGGACAAAAGGGCCGCCACGACCAGGGCGATCGGCGTGCCCTGCATCACCTTCGGGACATCAGCGCGATCCAGGCGCTCGCGTATCCCGGCAAAGAGCAGGATGGCGAGGGTGAAACCGGCACCCGCGCCGAGGGCGTGAAACACCGTGGCCACGAATGTGTATCCGCCGGTGATGTTCAGAAGCGCCACCCCCATTATCGCGCAGTTGGTCGTGATGAGAGTAAGAAACACCCCCAGGGCACGGTAAAGAGCCGGGCTGTAACGCAGCATCACCATCTCCACGAACTGCACGAGGGTGGCGATCACCAGGACGAAGGTAACGGTCTGCAGGTATTCGATGCCCAGTGGGATGAGCACGTTGTGCTGCAAGAGCCAGGTCACCATGGAGGAAATGAGCATCACGAACACCACTGCCGCCCCCATGCCCCGGGCCATCTCCAGGGTCCTGGACACACCGAGGTAGGGGCATATCCCGAGAAAACGAATGAGAACCACGTTGTTTATCAGGGCAGCTCCCACGAATACGACCATGATATCAACCACGGGCCTCACCCCTCCTGGTATATCTCTTCCGTTCATCCCACCAGTTGAGAAGTCCCAGCATGAGTCCGAGGGTCAAGAAGGCCCCGGGAGGCAGGATCATGACGATGGCTGGCCTGAAAGAAGGTATCATCTGTAGGCCGAACAGGGTTCCTGCGCCGACGATCTCGCGGATTCCCCCCAGGATCGTGAGAGCGAGGGTGAACCCTAGTCCCATTCCCAACCCATCGAAAACAGCGCGGCTCGGCCGACTCCGAAAGGCAAAAGCCTCTGCCCTCCCCAAAATCAAGCAGTTGACCACGATCAGGGGAACGAATATCCCCAGGGTCCCGTGCAGCGCGGGCAGGTAGGCAGCCATGGTCAGGTCTACCACGGTGACGAAACTGGCGATGATGACGATGAAACAGGGAATCCTGATTCGTTCCGGTATGAGGTTTTTGAGCATGGAAACAATTATGTTGGAGGTGACCAGGACCGCGGTGGTGGCTATCCCCATCCCCACCCCGTTGAAGGCCGCCGTGGTCACCGCCAGGGCCGGGCACATCCCCAACAGCAGACGGAAAACCGCGTTCTGCTTCAGGATTCCCCTCCCGAAATCACTCCACAACCGGCTCACGGGATTCATCCCTTCTCATTGATACGGCGGTAAAGCTCCCTGGCCCGGTCCACGCCCTCGGCCACGCTGCGGCACGATACCGTGGCCCCAGTGATGGTGTTCACCTGTCCACCATCGGTGGTGATGGCCACCGGCTGGTGCACACCCAGGCCGGCAAACTGGTCCAAGAACC
>PWUB01000364.1 GCA_003563755.1 Clostridia bacterium | reverse complement strand
GGTTTGAGAAGGATACCTACTTCCACATGGCAGCCTCCGATATCATGGGGCCCTCCAAACTGGAAGGAACCGTTCACGTCAACATACAACTGATTCGCAAGTTCATGAAGAACTACTTCTTCAGCCCTGCCGATTATGCCCCGGTAGCTCCCGATCTCTCAGATAAAGACGATCTCTTCCTCTTTGACCAGGGGCCGACCAGGGGACTGGGAAAGGTGCAGTTCCACGATTACCGGCCGGTCTTTGAGTCGAACAGCCAACTGCCTAATGTGAAGACTTTTGTAGGGCAGATCGAGATCTTCAGAGAGCTTCTCGAGAAGGAGGGTCCCGACGAAGCCCAGGATATGGACCCGTCCTGGTCTTTGCCCCTGGGCGAGATGTTCTCCATCGTGGTCTATGGCCAGTTGATACTTGAGCAGGCACGGCTTGATGGTCTGGACACCGGTATCCTCAACCAGATCTTCGACTTCATGGTGAGGGACTTCGCTCACTTCGCCATGCAGGTCTACGGCAACCACAGTTCGAGAGACGCTCAACGTGACTACTTCGCCAGGATCATGCTCATCAAGGCAGTGCCTGATCCAGAGCAATACGGAGGGGTATGGGACCGGTATGTCTCGATACTGAACGGCGAGTATGCGATGAGCGAGTAGGTCGACTTCCAGCGCTGAGGAGAGGTAGTGAACTCGGTTGGTCGAAGTGCGTTTGTTCAGTGCGTGGCGGGTCGATCGTCCGAGCCTGCTGACGGCAGCGGGCCGTCAACAGCTGCCCCCGAGTGTTCTGGCACGAGAGGCTGACACGTCGGGCAGAAATAGCTTCCCCGGTTCTGGACCGGTATCCGTACGATGGTGTTTCCACATGCGGGGCATGGTTGCCCGCTCCTGTGGGCAACTTTGAACTCGCAGTGAGCTGTGCCCGGCTTCCCCTCGGGGCGGAGATATGTGTCCACGCTGGCGCCCTTGCAGTCAATGGCTGCCACAAGAACGTTGCGGATGCAGTTGCATAGGGTTTTCAGTTCCTCCGAAGACAGGTCGCCTGCTCTCCTCAAGGGGTGAATCCGGGCTGCGAAGAGAGCCTCATCAGCATACATGTTACCGATGCCGGCGACGATGCTCTGATTGAGCAGAGCCGCCTTCACCGGAATTGAGCGCCGAACAAGTTTGTCATGGAGTGTGGCAGGGCCAAAGGCATCATCCAGTGGCTCCGGTCCTAGCTTCCCGACGACGGCGTCGGCGTTGTCCACAAGCCAGATCAGTCCGAATCTCCGCGGATCTCTGAACACAAGGCGGTGACCGTTAGAGAGAAGGAATGCCGCCCTGATGTACGGTTCATCCTCCCGGCAATCCAAGAGCAGACTGCCGGTCATCCTCAGATGCATGATCAGTGACCTTCCACTTGATAGACGTAGGAGTAAATGCTTTCCCCGGCGTGAAAGCCGCTCTACTTTCTGGCTGACCAGGTCTCGCTGCAAATGCTCAGTGGACCCGTTAGCCACTATCCTGTGATCGAGTATGCAGACCCGGGTGAAAGATTGCCCGATGATCCATGGTGATAGCTCGTTCTTGATCGTCTCTATCTCAGGTAGTTCTGGCATCTGTCTCAGTGTCTCTATCTTGATTATGTTATCTGCCTGAGTGGCGTTGTCACAGTACCGGACTATGGTTCGGAGAGCAGCAGCACCGCTCAGGCTTCCCATGGTGGCTGTTAATCGTTGAGGGCGGCCGTGACCTCGCTCTCAAAACCGTCTCTATCGAGGACACATGTCTCGATGCGCCTCGCGTTGACTATGCAGTCACCGACGTTTACGTGTCGTCTCATCACCGCTTCAGGTTCTTCCGCAGCGTCGAGCCACACTATGGGAACATCGGGATGTGATTTCCTTACGTACTTCTCCATCTTCTTCAAGAAGAAGGGATAGGTGGCGGGGCAGCCGTTTGGACCGCAGACGAGCAGGACCTTCCCCCTGTCGTCGTCTTGAGCGATGTAACCGTCCTCTTTCTTGTCGGCGGGTGCGTAGAGGAAGCCTTCCTTCAGCGGATAGTAGAGATGGTCGGGATCGTCACCTATCTGTCTGAATCCCTTCCTCTTGAAGAACTCCCGTGCGGTTAACCGGCCGGGCTCACCTCCCTCGAAAGAACTCGTTAACAGCGCCAGCGGCCGCTCGCCGGCAAACCAGTCCATCGGCTCTGCAACGTCTTCCAGCAGGGTTGATAGCAGCCTGCTCGCTGTACCCCTCGGCGCACCGCCCACCTCAGGAACGTAGATGCAGTCGATATGAACAGTCTGTTCCTCGGGAACCGGCCTGTACTGAATCAGCCCGACCGGAGTACCGTCCTTGTAGGCCACCTTCGCCAAAGAGCCCCATCGTTGCAGCATGTCTGCAGCCCACTTCTTCTTCTCCTGTACGCCTCTGATCCAGTCGGGGTCATTCGACCTGTCCGCCGGTACGCATACCCGACACAGGTCCTCCACTCCATCCTGTCCGACGTCTTCTATGTCAACTTCAGCCATTCTTAAGTCTCCTCGTGCAACATCTCCTATGTGCCGACACGTGTTGCCCTCCGCGGAGTTCACCCGGGGAAGAGTGTGACGTAGATGGTCGTGGGAAAGTGGGCCTGTTCACGTCACCGCCCTCATGTCGGCCCAGTTTCTGCCTGTGTTGATGTCTACTTTCAGCGGAACACAGAGTTCCACAGCCGCAGGCATCAGTTCGGCAACCAGCGACTTCATCTCGTCCAGTTCAGCCTCCGGCACCTCGAAGAGCAAGTCGTCGTGCACCTGGAGTACCATCCTGCTCCTGAGCTTCCTCTTTTGCATTTGGCGATGCAGGTCTATCATGGCAACCTTGATAATGTCGGCAGAGCTTCCCTGCACGGGGGCGTTGATGGCCATGCGCTCGGCGGCCTCCCGCACCATTCGATTCGCCGAGTTGATCTCATGCACCAATCTCCTCCTGCCGAGAACAGTCTCAACATAGCCGAGTCTTCTTGCCTGCTCTTTTACTGCCTCAAGGTACTCCCTGATCTTTGGATACTTCTCAAAGTAGCGAGCGATGAACTGAGAGGCTTCCTCCCGGCTGAAGCTGGTGGCCTGCTCCAACCCGTAGTCGCTCATCCCGTACACGATTCCAAAGTTGACCGTCTTTGCATTTCGGCGCATCTCCGGGGTCACATCCTCTTGAGGGATCCCGAAGACTTGCGAGGCTGTCAGTGTATGTATATCTTCGTCGCGGGCAAAGGCTTCAATGAGACCCGGATCCTGAGAGAGGTGCGCCAGCGCCCTGAGGTCGATCTGCGAATAGTCGGCGCTGAGAAGGTATCCCCCGGGCACAGCTATGATAGCCTTTCGTATCCTCGTTCCCATCGCGCCTCTTATAGGTATGTTCTGAAGATTGGGGTCGCTGGAGGAGAGGCGGCCGGTTGCTGTGCCTGTCTGGTTGAAACTGGTATGTACCCTGCCGGTCTCTCGATCGACCAGCCCCAGCAGCGCATCCACATAGGTCGATCTGAGCTTGCCGAGTTGCCTGTACTTGAGTATGAGCTCGATGACAGGATGAGTGTCCTTCAGTGATTCAATAACGGACGCATCGGTGGAATAGCCCGTCTTCGTTCTCCGGGATTGAGGAAGCTTGAGTTCCCCGAACAGCACATTGCCCAGTTGTTGTGGCGAGTTGATATTGAACTGGTGCCCTACGCTGGCGTAGATATCTCTCTCCAGACTCAGCAACTCCTGCTTCAACTCCAGCGACATCTGATGAAGTAGATCGGTATCAAGGAGTATGCCCTGTCTCTCCATGCATGCCAGGACAGGAATCAACCTCATCTCGACTTCGGTGAAGAGTCGCCACTGCCCGTGACCACGCAGATCAGCCTCCAGGCTTTCTCTCAGCTTCCACAGAACGTCTACGTGAGAGCACGCGCAGGCAGCTACTTCGCTCACCGACCTCTTCGACAGGACATCCGTCCTTGCCGAGGAGCCGCGTGAGCCCGACAGGGTCGGAATCTCCACTCCCAGTCTGTTGAAAGCAAGGGCCTTGAGTCCCAGGCTCTTCTCACCCAGCAGATAAGCTGCCAGCATAGCGTCGAAACAGAGATTATCGATCTTTAGTCCCTGGCTGGCCAGCGCAGCCATCACGCGCTTGCCGTCGTAAGCGGTTTTGGCGATAGCACTGTCCTCGAGTATCGGCCTGAGCTCGGCCACGACCTTGTTCAGCGGCAGCTGAGGGGGCTGGTTCAGGCCGCGGTGTCCGACAGGTATGTAGAAAGCCTCTCCCTGGAACGGCGATACTGCCACTCCGACCAGTTCCGCCGTAATGGGTTTCTCGCCCGACAACTCAACTGTGATAGCGATATCCTCTCGCTTCCCCAGAGCGTCCACAGTCTGGCCCAGCGTTGCCTCCGTATTGACCGTGCCATAGCCGTCGGTTGAGGTCTTACTACTGCCGGCGTGGGACTGCGGGAGCCTGGAGAGAAGTCCGGTGAACTCAAGCTCCTTGAACAGCCCTGCCACCTCATCACGGTCATAGTTGCTAACCCGGCACGCCTTGAAATCCAACTGGATGGGGACTTCTCTCACGAGTGTAGAAAGCTCCCTCCCTCGAAAGGCCTGATCGCGATAGTCGCGCAGAGTCGCCTGCAACTTACCGGGTGTTATCTCCTCGACACGGTCATAGATCCCTTCGAGACTGCTGTATTCCTGAAGCAGTTTGGCGGCAGTCTTGGAGCCCACACCCGGCACCCCAGGTATGTTGTCGGAGGTATCCCCCACCAGTGCCTTGAAGTCGGGCAGTTGCTCCGGCTTTATGCCGTACTTCTCCTCAACCGCCTGCTCATCGTAGAGAACGGTGTCCGTGAACGCCCTCTTGGGGGCAAGCGCTTTGACTCGTGGTGAAACTACCTGAAGCATGTCGTTGTCGCCGGTGACGATAACGGTCTGAACGCCCTGCTGTTCGGCCTGCCTGCTCAAGGTACCCAGAACATCGTCGGCCTCGAAGCCATCGATTTCGAACACAGGTATGTGAAAGGCATCAACCAGTTGGTGAACCCTCGATATCTGGCACTTGAGTTCCTCCGGGGTGGGAGGACGATGTGCCTTGTATGCCTCGAACATCTCGTGTCTGAAGGTCGGAGCGGGACGGTCGAAGGCCACAGCCCAGTGGGTGGGGCCAAGATCGACCATCACCTTGAGCAGCGTGCTGGCAAAGCCATAGACGGCGTTAACCAGTTCACCGGTCTTCGACTGTGTCAATGGAGGAAGGGCGTGAAAAGCCCGGTGTACCAGCGAATTGCCGTCGAACAACAGCAACAGCTTCTTCTCGTCTTCCGCCACGGCGCCATTATACTACGGTGCCGCTCCCGATTGCCCACCGATGGCTGAGAGGGCATCTCCTGGCTCAGAGAACAGGTGATACTTACCAGGCCGGGGCCTGTTGTCACTCAGTCCGGAACAGGTTGTCCGGCAGCTTTCTAGGAACTATGACCCTCAGTGATGAAGGCACCGCCCGAATAGACACTGGAGTTCTGGCAAAGGGTTCGCCATCTACGTGGACCGGAAGATCGGTGACTGACTCAACTGATATCTCCTGGCACTGGTAGTATTCTACCTTCGGATCCTGTAGATGTCTTTGCGAGAGAACCTTCATGGCATGATGAACGAACTTGAAGAAGCCTTCACCCTTGAAGATGTACACGTCGAGCTTACCATCGTTCACGCAGGCCCTGGCTCCGATTGCCACCATGCCACCGTAGAGCTGGATATTACTGACGACAATCAACGGCGCACTCACATCCAATGTCGTCCCGTCCAATGTGAGCCTGACTTCGTCGCCGGAGTACCTGTAAGCTGACTCGATTGCACTGAGCACGTAGGCCCACGAGCCCAATGCCTTCTTCTCTCTCTGCGATATGCTACTTACAATCGCTGCCTCCAGGCCTATTCCGGCCGATATCAGAAAGTAGCGGCCGGAAACCTCGCCCACATCAACAGCGAGTGTCTGTCCCTCCACAAGCACGCGAGCAGCATCCAGCAGCACCTTTCTGTAGTAACTGGCGGGCAACGGACGTGCGATTCGCTCCTCTAACCCTGCTACCCATTTGGCTGCCTGAGTGCCCGGGAGGATCGGATTCAGGGCAGGAATGCCCATCTGTAGTGCCCACGAGTTAGTTGTTCCCGCAGGGAGCACACCCAGGGCGGCATGTGTGTTGACCAGTCCGTTCGCTACCTCGTTGACGGTCCCGTCGCCACCTGCGGCAATAACCACCTCGGCTCCTCTGGCAACTGCACTGCGCGCTAGATCGGTCGCTTCAAGAGGCTTGCTCGTCTCCTGCGGGTTGACAGACCAGCCACAACGGGTCAGAAATGCAAGCACATTGTCGAGTTCGCGTCTGACGACCACCTGGCCACCGGATGGATTGTATATCAACTCTGCCTGCATCAATCCTCGCTATGATCACAGTAGGTGCATGAACTCCATCCTACCCTCCCGACAGGTAAGTGTCAATTCCGGGAATCAGGAGAATACTACGTGATCGGTCGCCCTATAACCGCACAGGGCGTGGCGAGCGCGCCGGTCTTTCCACCAGTCGGAGATAAGATATATAATACTCTGCCACATCTGACCACAATAGGAGGTAGTTCGATGAACACGGTTCATGTTCCGGGCACGAAGTCGAAGCATATCATGCTGTACGCTCTTAGTACGTGTGGCTGGTGTCACAGGGCTAAGAAGTTTCTGGATGGTTTGGGGGTGGAGTATGAGTATGTGTATGTCGATCAACTTGAGGGTGATGACAAGAAGGCCGTGGTAAGAGATGTCAAGCAATGGAATCCAGCCTGCAGCTTTCCCACTCTTGTCATCGACAACAAGAAATGCATAGTGGGCTATGACGAGGCAGACATCAGGAAGGCAGTCAGCAAGTGAATGAGCAGCAATTGGATACAGCCGATATTGACAGTCTGCATGAGAGGTTGGCAAGCGAAGCGGAAGCCGGAGGATACCATCTCAACCCTGACGCGGACTCTACCAGGTGGCTGATAACCAGCCTGATCGCGAACGAACGCAGATATGGCTATCGGGCATGTCCTTGCCGTCTTGCTGCCGGAAACAGGGAGGATGATCTGGATATCATCTGTCCTTGTGATTACCGGGATGCTGACCTGGATGAGTACGATGCCTGCTACTGTGCGCTCTATGTGTCTGCCGCCGTGATAGAAGGCGAAAAGGAGCCACACAGCATACCTGAACGGAGGCCGCCTCCGGAGCAGAGAAAGAGAAAGATCGGGGCGAGCAGTGGCGGCCTGTGCAGGTTGTCCTTGCCCGTGTGGCGATGTAAGGTCTGCGGATATCTCTGCGCTAGGGCGAATCCGCCGGAGGCGTGCCCCATATGCAAGGCGAAGGCGGAGCGCTTTGAACGGTTCGTTGAGGCGTAGGCCAGCACCTGCGCAATCCGAAACCACCTGCCGCAATCTGCCCGAGCTTGTCAGGGCCGTGGATGTGCCTCTGCACGATTGCCTGCAGCCGATGAAATGTGATTCCAGGCACATGCTGAGCACAGATCGCCCGGCGGTCCATACCCTTAGCCAATGGCTGTACGGCAGTGAATGGTCTCTGATGCGAGATGACCGACTTCCAGTCCTTGTTGGTTTTGCTACCCCAGATCAGAACGCCCAGGCCAGCAAAGGGGAAACCAGGGGCTTTGACTATGGGCGCCAGTCCTGCCAGTATGTCTATTGTTTCCATAGTCGTCTTACCTCCTGTCGCTGTGATTCGTCGGGCTCAGGGCCGCTGAGATCCATCCAATCTAGTTACAGCGTTGGCAGCAGAATCATACATACTCATCTGTTCATGGTCAATATATCCGTGACAGAATCGGGGCCGACGGGTGGCTGAACCCGCTCAGACAAACTCGCTCAGCCTCGGGTCCTATCGATTATGTAGTCGATGACCGGGTCGATGTCATTGATAAGGTCGTCTCGCGTCCGGTTGATCAGGATATCAGGGTACAGCGTATCTTGAGGGTCATTCGAGGGGTCGGGACGCGTGAAGTACTTGTATGAGACACCGAGGACAAACCTGCTGTTCGGGAGCTGAAAGGAGATCATGTCGCCAAAAGACGAGGGGGCATTGCCAGTCGGCTCGCCGATAATCGTGGCGAGGTCATTGTCACGGAATACCACCGCTATCCAGTTGCCGGCACTGAAGGTCCGGTTTCCTATCACGATAAAGACGTCTCCCGTGAAATGATCATCCACAGATTGTACCCGTCTGGTCGATGGCGGATACGTCGAGGCACCTCTTGTCCTCCGCATGCCTACCCTCTCCGCAGTCTGCTCGGAATACCGGATCGTGCTGCCGTAAGTCAGGTAGCTGTCCGCAGGCAGGTATTCAAGAAACGATTCCACAACGCGGGATTGCCCTCCGACGTTCTCTCGCACGTCGATGATCACGTTCTCGATTTCGCTATCCCTCACAGCAGCGAAGAAATGCCCAACATCTCTTCTGAACACTTCATCGTCCACGCAGACCACCAGACTGAACACAGCCAGACTAGTCTCCTGGTCTATATACCAGTCGTGCCGCTGTTCCAGCAGTTCGTCAGAGCGTTCCTTCAGGCCGGGCAGTTCCACCTCAAACTGTGCCGTAAGCTCCAGAATCTCACCTCCTCTCTCCACAGTGAGAGGGACGGCTTCATCCTGGACGAGCCCGAGATGCTCGAGGACGGGTCTTCTTCGCAGATGCCTTGTCGACTCCTCTTTGACTCTGTAGCTATTCTCCGAAGACACTATCTCATCCATCAGGTCAAGTAGCTGCCGCGGACTTCGATCGCCAATCTTCTGGATCAGGTCTCCCTTCCGGAACTGCCCCGAATCCTCGGCTATGACGAGCCCCTCTTCAACCCATTCGAATGTCAGGGCCAAACCTTTGTCGGTCTCCTCGAATCGCAAGATGGTATGCGCGTCTCCTACAGAGGTGACCAGGCTGCTCAAAGCGGAGTAGTACTGCGTGACCGATAGAGAGTCCGTGAACATAGCCTCAAGGGCATCCTTCCGCCTCTCCCACTCTTCCTCACCGATCCAGGCATACGGGTCAGGATGAACACTCTCTATAGTATCGACAAGATAGTGGAAGTCCTCCAGCATTTCGGCGGGCTCCAGCATGTCGGAACCCTTAAGAATCTGGTCTTGCGGTTCAAAGGGCACGGGCTGCGCCGGAAGTATAAGGTTATTCATGTACGCCCAGATCGCAACTCCTATTGCTGTACACAAAATGGCAATTCCGATATGTATGAATACTCTCTTCATGACCTGCGCCTCACTGAGCCAGCACAATCCATAGCATATTTAGCCCCACTAACAGAAAATTCACGTAGTTATGC
>PWUB01000105.1 GCA_003563755.1 Clostridia bacterium | reverse complement strand
CTCATAGTTTTCGCCGTCGGCTGCCAGCTCCAGGTTGGTCGCGGTATCTCCCATCTCCTCCAGGAAGCGATACGCCCTCTTGGCATGAGCCCGCTCATCGTTGGCAGTGGTTTCAAATATTCCGGCGATCTGCTGGTACCCTTCCTTCCTCGCTTCCTGCGCGAAGAACATGTACTTGTTGCGCGCCTGCGACTCACCAGCGAATGCCTCCCACAGGTTCTTCTCTGTCTCGCTGCCCTTGAGTTCCATTCATATCCCTCCACTGGTATTGTGTTCGACGTCAGGCATCGAGGGCTAGGGGTCGAACCCTCGCCATTGACCGTGGATACTCAGCTGACTGTGAGCTCCTTCTCTCCCTGCCAAAGACCATGAAGGTTGCAGTAGCTCAGTGCCATGAGTTTGCCGGAGCTGGTGAATTTGACCGTGGCTGTGAGTGCTGGAGAGGATTCCGCGGCAACGGTCCGCTGATCTGGATGAGCATGAGCGGAGAAAGCGTAGTCTCCCACCTCGATCGGGAAAAGGCTGTCTTCGGCCTTGAAGAAAAGCTTCGTCCATACGATGTGATGCTCCGCAGTGTTAGGGTGGGGAATCTCCTTACCCACGGCAACCTTGATTTGCACCATCTCGTCGGCGGACACCTGATTCGGTGCTTCGATCACCGGAACGTGCTTCTCGTTTTTCCAGTCGTCAGCCTTGATCAACTCCGAGATAGCCATATAATATCACCGTCCACTTCCGTGCTTTCACGTATACCCTCGTAAGGGTATTATATCTAGACATTCCATTATTATCAAGGATTGTCAACAGGGCCCGCTTATAAAGCCTGCAGGGAGTTTCACCGGGGTGTGTCCGGGGATTTCGTCCCTGACCAGCCCACCCCGGGCCATGACGAGGCTCACGTTGTGAAGGGCCGAGATGTTCTGATAGGGATTACCTGCTACGGCGATCAGGTCCGCTGCATATCCGGGTGCGATCCTGCCCACGCTTTCGGCCAACCCGCACCGGGCCGCGGGGATCTCCGTGGCGGCCCGAATGACTTCGGTTGGGGTGGCGCCGAGCTCCACCAGCACCTCCATCTCCCTCACCGTGACAATGACTCCGTCCATGTAGGCGGTGGGCAGATCCGTACCGACGGCCACGTTGACGCCCATGCCCAGAGCGAGGGAGACGGCCTCACGGTGGGATGAACGCATCCGGCGTATCTTGTCCATCGCCCAGGGGGCCACGCGGAGATCTTGCCAGTATTCGACATCGTGGGTAACAACCGTCGTGGGAACGAAGGTCGCCCCATGCTGTTTCATGGCAGAGAGTGCCTCTTCATCGAGAGCGTACCCGTGTTCGACGGTATCCACCCCGACCTGCGCGCACATGATCGCTCCCTGTGACGATGCGATGTGCCCGGCAACATGCTTTGCCGCATTATGGGCAACCTCTACGGCGGCCTGGACCTCGTCGCGCAGGGTCTGGGTCTGTGTCGGTCCCTCGTAGCGTCCTCCCATACCCCCGGTCACCATCACCTTGAGCAGGTCAGCCCCCTGCCAAAGCCTCTCTCGTGCGGCCTTCCTGAACTCGTAGGGACCGTCGCAGCCCTCCCCACCCCGGTATCCATGCCCCCCGGTGGAGGCGAGAGCTGCTCCGGCAGTCAGAATGCGCGGACCGATGTAGTCACCGCGGTTTATACCGTCACGGATAGCAAAGTCCAGGCCGCCGGGAGGAGTTCCTACGAGCCTGAGAGAAGTCACTCCCTCGTTGGCAAAGGCGAGGGCCCGGCGGTACGAAAACAGTGTATCCGACGGCATCGAACCATCCTGGCCGCCCTCTCTGAGCACCGTCATTGCCAGGTGAACATGCATATCCCACAGACCGGGTAGCACCCAGTACCCGGCCATATTCAGGGCCCTGTCGCCGAGTTCGTCTCCATTATAGTCGCCCCCCGCGTGTACCGCGCTGATCTGGTCATCATCCACCACGATGATCCCATTCTCGATGATCTGCCCGGTATCGCTGTCCAGAAGCCGACAGTTCTTCATGATCGTGCGCATCCTGCACCTTCCTGTCTATGCATCCACGACCGGATGCCGTGCCATTGGATCCGTACGGGGCATCCCCGCGGTCATCGTAGAACCAGGTTCTTGAGCCGGTCCAGGTTGAGGTTGCCTCCACTGAGAATTAGGCCCACGCGCCTGCCTGCCAGTTCAGCACTCATCCTACGTGCAGCCGCCGTAGAAGCGGCCCCGGCGCCCTCGGCCAGCATGTGGGTCATCTCGAGGAGGAAGCCGATGCTGTCGCGCATTTCCTCGTCGGACACCAACACAAAGTCATCCAGGACCTCGGTCAAAACCCCCAGCGGAAGCTCGAAGGCAACGCGCGTCGCCAGCCCTTCAGCGAAAGTGGAGACTTCCGGTCTCTCCTGGAGGGATCCGCTCTGCCACGATCGGTAGACGGCATCGGCCCCCTCGGCCTGGACACCTATGACCCTGATCGAGGGGTTGATGGTCTTGACGACCATCCCACCTCCGCTGGCGCCGCTGCCCCCACCGATGGGCACAATCAGTACATCGAGATCTGGAACGGCCTCGATGAGCTCCAGGGCCGCCGTTCCCACTCCAGCGATGAGGTACGGTTCGTTGGCGGTATGTATGCAATAGTAGCCTTCCGCCTCGGCGCGTTCCTCGGCCATGACCCTGGCTTCATCATAGTCGCGGCCGTGCTCAACTACCTCCGCGCCCAGGGTCTCAATAGCCCTGATCTTGAGGGGGTTGGTCCCCTCCGGCACGTGCACAATCACGCGCACGCCGAAGGTGTGTCCTGCGTAGGCGATGGACTGCCCGTGGTTGCCGCTGGAGGCGGTGATCACTCCTCTGTCCCTGATCTCCTCGGGGAGCACCGACAGGAGGTTGATGCCCCCCCGCACCTTGAAGGCGCCCGTGGGCTGAAGGTTTTCACACTTGACGAAAGCATTGAAGCCCAGGGACTCATCGAGCAGCGGCGACTGGTACACCGGTGTGGGACGCAGGTAGGGGGCGATGCGCCGCCTCGCCAGGAGCACGTCGTGGAATGTGGGCGGGGTCAGCTTGTCATCCAGGTCAATCATCTCTGTCACTCCTCTTCACTGCCTGAATGCCCAGCAGCCCGGGGGTCCAGCACTCGGCCCTGCGGCTGTCGGCACCAGGCTCCGCCTCGCCTTGCGTTACACCTCGAACATCGTCTCCTCGATCCGGACGCCGTACCGGGCGAGCTCATCGATCAGGGATTCATACCGGTGATCGACGAATATCTCCTCGGGACCCTTCACCCCTCTCTCCAGGATCTCGCCCCTGATGAGCATCCGGACGGCCGTGGCACACGGATATGCCGTGGTCCTGGCCATCGAGGTCATGGCTGCATCCTCGTCGTAAAAGTCCACCAGTTGATACCGCAGGCCGGTCCTCATCCCGCCGCGCATCCCGATGATCTCTGCCCGCATCACGGAGATGTCCCTCGAGTCATCGGTGGTGAGCCTGGGTCTGAGCAGGACGTCGAGGACGTGCCGCGGTATGACCCGGGTTTCGTCAACGGTGACGGGCTCGGTATCGAAGAGTCCGCACTCCATGAGAGTGGTGATCTTGTCGGCGTGGCCCGGATACCGGACCGTCTTTTCGGCCATGTAGCTGATCCCCCTCAAATCGAGGGTGAAGGGAAGGGTGGACAGACCGTCCGTCACAAACGACTCACACTCGCCCAGGGGCTCCGGGTACTCATCGATCTCCAGGTCCGACATGGCGGGGACCCGGACCACCTCGCCGTCCCTGACGATGACAGCATCACTCACATATTGGTTGAAGGTGCTCACCATGGAGTAGAGAACCTGATACTGAAGCGGTGGTTGAGGGTCAGACGGCAGGCCGCCCACCTTGGCCACCGCGGTGTCAACGGAATCGAGCAGGTGAAAACCCCTCCCTATCGCAACGTTGGTCAGCCCGGGTGCGAGTCCGAACCCGGGTATTATCAGTGCGTCATTGTCTCTGGCAGCCCCATCTAGAGCCAGCCTTTCCTCCGGTCTCGAGCCCACCAGGTCGACCAGGTGAACCCCGGCATCGACGCAAACCCTGAGGACACCCATGCTGAACTCATGGGCGAGGGCACTGACGGCAGCGAAGGCACCCTGGAGGATCCCTGAGATCGCCGCCGTGTCAGAAGCATCGAGAACCTCCACCCGCACCTTCCCCGTGGGGTCGGAGGCACCTATGCGCTGCAGCAGCTCTTCATCGATGTCGCAGGCCACGACCTCGGTGACCTCACTGCTTTCTGCCAGGTCCCATATCACCACCGAGCCCATCATTCCCGCACCGAACACCACAACCTTCATCGTCACACCTCCAGGTACAGCAGGACCCATTAAGTGACCGTTAGCCAACTTCGCTCCCGGATATCTGATTCCTGCCGTGGGCTACGGCACCGAAGATGTGCGGCAGGATTATCCCCCTGCTGTGTACAAGTTGAGGTTGGGTGACGAGGTCCTGCGCTCGACATGAGAGCACACCACCGGCCGTTCACACCCTCCGGAGGCGCAGGATGTGTTGGTCGTCAAGGCAGAGAGGAGACATACATGTTTGACATAAAGATCACAGGCGGTACGATCATAGACGGTTCGGGAGCGAGGGGATATCGGGCCGATGTGGGCATAGCGGGTGATAGCATAGTGGAGATAGGATCCGATCTCGCCCACGGGTACACCGAGATCTGTGCAGAAGGGCTCGTCGTGTGCCCCGGCTTCATAGATACCCACAGTCATTCGGATCTTCGCCTCCTCCGTGCTGATCCCCCGCTGGCCAAGATATCCCAGGGGGTCACGACCGAACTGTTGGGGCAGGACGGCCTCGGTGTGGCCCCCGTGGTCGAAGACACACTACCCCAGCTCCGTGCCCTAACGTCGGGGCTTTTGGGACCTCACCCAGCGCAGGATTGGGACTGGCGATCCTTCGAGGAATACCTCGACAGGCTTGAGGGGGCCTCGCTTCCGAACAACCAGGCCGTACTGGCCTCCCACGGACCGCTGAGGCTGCTTCATGTCGGGGCCGCTGACCGCGCCGCAACCCCCAGGGAGCTGGAGCTGATGAAGGAGACCCTGCAGGAGGTCATGGAGCAGGGTGCCTGGGGCCTGTCGACGGGTCTCATATACCCCCCTGCCAGCTACGCTCCCTCCGAGGAGCTCACTGCTCTAACCCAGGTCGTATCGGATATGGACGGAGTGTTCGTCGTGCACCTTCGGGATGAAGGTTACTACCTGCAAGAGGCCCTGGGCGAGGTGATCGACGCCTGCCGCCGTTCGGGCTGCCGCCTTCACATCTCCCACCTGCAGGCGTACGGCAGGGCAAACTGGCACCTCCTACCCAGGGCCCTGAATATGATCGCGAAGGCCGGCGCCGAGGGCATGGTGGTTACGTGCGACCGTTACCCCTACCTGGCAGGAAGCACGGTGTTGACGGCCGTCCTGCCGACCTGGGTGCTCGACGGAGGTCCCCAGGAGTGCCTGAACAGGCTCTCCGATCCCCGGAGTAGGGCCCGGATTCACGAGGCCTTTACCCAGGAGCTTCACGTCTGGCACAACCGGGCCCTTTCCGTGGGCTGGGAGAACATAACGGTGTCGTGGGTGGCGGGAGAAAAGAACCAGGACGTCGTCGGCCGCTCGATCCAGCAGTTGAGTGATGAGCGCGGCATGGATCCAGTGGACGTTGTCTGCGACCTGCTGTTGGAGGAGGATCTGCAGGTAACGATGATCAGTCACTATGGGAGCGAGGATAACCTGGAGTTGATCCTGCAGCATCCCTCATCAGCCGTGGCCACCGACGGGATATACGGCGGAAAGCCTCACCCCCGCCTCTGGGGTACCTACCCGCGCCTGCTGTCCCGCTACGTGCGCGAGACGAAGGTGCTCACCGTGGAGGAGGCGGTATATAAGATCACTTCCCTACCGGCACGCATCATCGGCCTCAGGGACCGGGGTCTCATACTCCCGGGCATGAAGGCAGACATCGTGGTATTTGATCCCCGAGAGGTAGCTGAGCTGAGCACTTACAATGATCCCGAGCGCCCACCCAAGGGTTTTCACCTGGTCATGGTGAACGGTACCGCGGCATTGAGATCGGAGAGGTATCTCCCGGAGGCTGCTGACCCTGGATCCGGATGTGTTTTGCGGCGCAGCTGAGCACTCCCAGGGGTACGGTCCGTCCGGAGTTGTACGGAATATAGACACAAATACCCCCAATAGGATAAAATCATCTTGAGGGGGAAAAGGGATGTATGGGAACAGCAGAAGGGTATTTGTCTATTGCCGAGTATCAACGGAGGAGCAAGGCACGGACGATCACCGCTCGCTGGACTACCAGGAGGAAAAAGCCCGGCTCCGAGTTCAGGAGAAGAACTGGCCGCTCATCAAAGTCCGTAAAGACGTGAGCTCAGGCAAGAGTACCAAGGATCGACCAGGCTTTCAGGAGCTGGTGCGGGACATCAAGCAGGGCAGCATCGACGTGGTGATAGTGTACAAGCTCGACCGCCTCAGCCGGAACGTCGGGAACATCTACGATTTCATCGACCTCACCCAGGAACACAATGTGGACTTGGTCTCCCTCACTGAGAACCTGGACACCACCTCTCCTATCGGCAGGGCAATGCTCGGAGTCATGGCGGTCCTCGCCCAGCTCACCCGCGAGATGATCGCCGAGAATGTGAAGGCCGGCCTCGAGCAGAGGGCGAAGAAAGGGAAGTGGCCCACTGGTCCGGCTCCTTTCGGGTACGACTATGACAAGACCCGAAAGCGCCTGGTGGTTAACGCTGAGGAGGCCGAGGTGGTGCGGGACATCTTCCGCTACTACAAGAACGAGTCACTGGGCATCAGGAAGATCGCCCGCAGGCTCAACGCTCAGGGCCGCCGGACCAAACGCGGGAGCCAGTTCGCCCACAATAGCGTATGGTGGATCCTGGGTAACCCGGTGTACAAGGGCGTCATCCGCTACAATGACGACTTTGAGGTGGACGGTGAGCATGAGGCCATCATCGATGAGGAGTTGTTCGACGAGGTCCACAGGAAGCTCACCGCAAAGCAGAAGGTCCATCCGCGCCGCAGGTACTCACAGCTGTTGCTGGCCGGAATAGCGAAATGTGCGACCTGCGGGAAGCCCCTCCGCACCCATTACAAAAGCAAAGACTCGAAATCGTATGAATGCATGGGCAACACCCTCGTCGGTGAGGGAGCCTGCCCCGGTTTCCGCAAAGTAGACCACCGAGTGGATAATGCGGTCCTGGGCAAAGTCATGGAGATAGCCAGAGGTGAGGTCATCCAGAACATGGCTGCCGATGAACTTGATGAGATGCTCCAGGATGACCTTGGACTCCTGCGCGATGAGTTGGGGAAGGTGCAGTCGGAGCTGGAAGGTATAGGGCAGACGTTCAACCGCTGGGCCGATCGGCTGGACAGGGGGCTAATAACCGAGGAACAGTTTGCAGCCAGGAATGAGAAGCTGATGGGTAAGCAGGCACGGCTGGAGTCGAGGCGGGATCAGGTATTGGAAAAGTTGAGGGCCGGCGAACGGGCCGACGTCGAGTTTGAAAAGGTCAGGGAGGCGCTGTCCAAGTTCCCGGCGCTGTGGGAAGAGGCCACGCTGGAGGAGCGCAAGGAGCTCATGGGGCTGCTGATCGAGAAGCTGGTAGTCGCACCGACCAAGGTGACAGTAAAAGTCAGGTTTCTGGAGGAGAGCACGATTCGCATCAAGTTCGGTCGGTGAAGTGGATTCAGACAGCAACAGAGCGCCCGCCCTCAGCATTCACTCTGAGCACGGGCGCTCTCACCAGCGGGCTATTTACACACGGATCTGGGCTTGACCCTGCTACTCGTGCTACTCGATTCCCCGGGCACGACTCCGCTACTCTCATGATAGCGATCCGGGTGGTTCGAATTCAGGGGCGCGGCTCGAAAGCCAACAACTCACTCCGGCAAGAATTCACCGTTGGCAAACAAGTACAATGCAGGCATCCTGCACGCCCGGATAGGCTGGGCGAGTGATACTGCAGTTGGCCAGAGCGCAGGGGGTGCGGTGGGCACCCATGTGCTGCGAGCACCCTGCACGAATGGTTAGCTGCCCATAAGTCTCTTGAGTAGTTCGCTTCCACTTTCGGCTACTTCGCTGTCGAGAGGCCCTATCCGCATGGGGTTACCCCGCTTGCGATGAAGGATCATAATATCACCCTCATCGCCAGGGAGCCTCTCTATGTCAATAATATCCTCGATTTCAATCTCCATGGTGCTCATACCGAGGCGCTTCTGCTCCACTAACTGAACAATGTCTTCTTGGATGATGGTGACATTGTCTGAATCGAGATGCTTCATCTGGTAAGGAGGACTGCTACCGTCGTTCTTTTGATCAGTCATGCCGAACGCGCCTCCCTTGACTCTTTCCCAACACTCGACCAGTGAACCTTTACTACATTACTTCGATTCAACGATGGCAATTTCCTCTCCCTTTCAAGCATGTTAACAGCCATCTGCTGTGGCTGCCCGATTGTGGCCATTTAACTTCCCCTGACGTCAGGGGGGTGGATCTTGTCCCGAAGCCGGTAGCTATCGCTGTTTGATGAGCGGAATCTCGCTGAGATCGTTCATCCGGACTTTCCGGGTGGCGGGTGGCGTCTGGTGGCCTGTCGCAACCCGTTTTGGGCCCGGGATCGGGCCAGGATGCTTCGGGAGCTTTTGCAGACAACGGAGGACAGGTTGGAAAAGCTGCGACGTCGGCCGGTGCGGAAGCGGAATCCGTTGCGGGGAGAAAAGGAGATTGCCGTCGAGGTGGGCAAGGTGCTGGGGCCTCCAAGGTGACCACGCACTTCCGTTACCGGATCACCCAGGATCCCTTCAGCTTTGAGCGCAACGAGGAATCCATCGAGGATGGGAGCTGTATTGTGAGTCCGGCCCGGCGCTCTGCGGCGGGTGAGCCCAAGGTTCGCCGGCAACGCATGGATGATGGCGAGCCCGCCCGCAGCTTCGAGACCCTCATGCAGGATCTGAAAACCCTGACCAAAAACCGGGTCCGGCTTTCAGACACCTAGGACGCTGTTCAATTAGGGGGGTTTCAGCGAGCGACGGTATGTGGTTTCGGTGGTTGATCGAGGACCAGAAGAAGGCATCCTGGTCCGGTCGGGTTCTCATTTGGCGTCAGTTCGGTGATACCCCCTCATTCTTTATGCATTCTGTGTCCTTATTCGCGGCATTCCGAACATTTCTGGCACCAGTTTCGCGAGCCTCTTCAAATTGGCCACTGCTGCAGTCCATGTCGCCTGCAGTTGGATCTTCCTTTTGCCTATGTAACGTCCGAACCTGAGCCTGTGCCTCCACACGAGTTCGCTCAGCTTGCGCTCCACTATGGCCCGCTTGTTGTAAATCTCTCGGAACTCCTCGGTCTGGTTATACTCTCTGACCTCGTCTATCAGGTCCTGGT
>PWUB01000311.1 GCA_003563755.1 Clostridia bacterium | reverse complement strand
TGGCAGCCCGCGTCCGGACATTCAGGGCATCTTCGAGATTCTCCAGCGCTTCGACTCCCCTCGCCAGTGAATCATACACGGCCTGCCTGGATACCTCCAGCCTCTCCGCTATCTCACCGAGAGACAGATCAAGGGAGTAGTAGAGGTACAGCACCTCCCGTTGGTGGGGAGTGAGCAGGCTGCCGTACAGATCGACGAGCTCATTTACCCGCACCGTGCGGTCAATCGGGGAGTCCAGTGATCCTCACCTCCGTCTGTTAAGGTCAATACCTTTACACTAGAATGCACCTCATTGTAGTGAGAAACGGTGGGGAGCGTCAAGCAGGCTGGGTGAACGCCGGGAGAAGGTTGGTGGGCCCATCTGTTACGGTATCACCTCCACGTTGGCCTGCAGAACAACGAGGGCCGAACCGTCGTCGAGCCTCACGCGAAGGGCTGGGGCCCGGAGCCCATTGCCGATGTCCGCAGTGTCCATCAGGTGCTCAACGCTTCCCCGACGCATGAGACCCGGCTCGCGGACTATGCGGACCCTCGCGCCCGTGCGCAGCTGAGCAGGACCACGATCCGTGGCGACATCGGACGCGGCTCCGGGCACTATGACCTCGGGCCTTATGACGCCCGCCCTCAGATGGGTCTCCCCCCTCACGCAGGCCATTGATCCCCCCAGGCTGCACAAGACACCCCACAGATCCGCATCCATCTCGAACCGGCCGAAGCCCTCGGTGAGCACAACGGTGAACTCCAGTGACTCGCTACCCGTGACACCCCTCCCCAGCTCTTCTCCCAGTAGGTGGACCATATCAGCGGCCATCGCAGATGCCCCCACGACGGCGCGTACGCCCGCCTCATGAGCCTCCAATAAGGCATCCAGGCTCAGACGGCCGGGCGCGACCACCACACAACCTCGATGAACCCTACCGATGTCAGCCGACCGCAGGGTACTGGAATCCACGACGGATACGGCTCCGACGGATTCACCTCCGGCCCCGAAGACGCCCCGGATCACCGCCCCCCTGGTGGCTATGACGGCCCCCCGTCCTGGGATGACCCGCTGCACCCGACCAGGTATGAACGCCCTGACCACCTGTCGGTAGTCCCGGCGCCGTAGGATGACCGTTCCCTCAGAAACATCGATCTCATCAACGACGCCGTCATGGGAGGAGCGGGCCACATGGGTCGCCGCTCCTTCCTCGCGGACCGCGAGCAGCTGCCCCTGGCTGACCCTGTCCCCCCGACCCACGCGCATAAAGGGTGTGATCTCTCCCCCTCGACACCTCAACGGGGCTGCAACGGGAACGGCCACCACGCCCGCCGCCGGTGTTGTCTCACCGGAGCGGATCGAGAGCAGGCCCAGCTCAGGAAGCACCCTCTCAACCACGCCTGCCACGGGCGCCGAGGCCTCCCTGGTTTCACGGCTGAAGCCCCAGCGCCGTGAGAGCCTGGCCACTGTATCACCTGCCCGGACCTCATCACCGACGGAGACGATGAAGTGATCGGTGATCAGGTTCTCGGGGCGCTCGCCGAGCAGCCGCGCAACGTTCACGAAGTGGGGCATGCCCAACGAGTATCCCACCTCACCAACTATCGTGTCATGCTCCACCCTGTCCCCTGGACTCACATGCACCGTCCCAGGCGCTGGAAGCATCCTGCGCCGGGTGATCAATGTCATACTCCCATCCATCAGGGCATCTCCTCATCGTAGCAGCCGTGCAGCGCCAGCCGGCGGCGGGTATCGGCCACCAATTCTTCGAGGGGGTCCTCGCGGCAATCGGGCAGGGGCCTGCCCCGTCCATCCAGAACCAGGACGGCCTGGCAAGGGGGCAGCTCTTCCCGCAGGGTGCGGCCCGGTCCGGCACCGACATCCACGCCGCGGGTCGGCCGGCAGACCAGGCGGGTGGTGCCTTCAGCCTCGAGCCTCACAACCCGGTATTCGCCGGGAAATATCGTGAGATCATGCGCACAAGAGGGACCGGTGATCTCGACCCTGGCCAGGACCTCGGGGGAACGCCCGAGTATCCGGGGGGCAAGGCACCATCCGACATCGACGAGGATCCTTTCCGCCAGGCGTAGGCAAGCACTCCGATCCAGCTGCGCGAGCACTCCGAGATGGGGGGCTACGAATCCTGAATCGACACGCAGACGGGTGAGCCCTTCCGGGGCGAAGGCGTCGACCATGATGGAGAGTGCCTGGGACGGGCGTCCCGCATGGGAGAGGACTCCGCCGCTGCCGATGATCTCCCTGACCCTCATGAGATCGACCCTCTGTCTTGGCGCACCCTGCGAGAGGACTCCACCGAT
The DNA here is from genome assembly GCA_003563755.1 of Clostridia bacterium. The sequence goes on along the minus strand of PWUB01000311.1, from coordinate 7,220 downwards.
GCCCTGGCCTGCACCTATCCCCTTGAGCCCCACCACCAGCTGGTTGTGGTGGGCGAAGGCCAGCCTGATCGCCTCCCTGGCGATGGCGTGTTCCATCTGCAGATCCGCAGTCATATGGGGAAGGGTTGTGGGCCGGATCATCTTGTTCACAGTCCACTGACGTATGTGTTCCGCACTCACTGTATAGGGCAGCCAACGGGCGATGTTGAGGGGTTGGGTGCTCGCGAATACATTGGACGCACTGTAGGTCATCCCCAGGTTCGCACTGACGGTGCGGTACAGCTCGCCATCGATCACCGAGTAGCAGTCGGTGGTGGCGCCACCCACGTCAACAGCGACCAGGTCCTTTTGTATCTGGCGCGATAGGATCTGGATCAGCAGTCCGAAGGCTCCCGGTGTCGGTAGGATCGGGGCATCCACCACCTCGAGGAGTGAGGTGTAACCCGGGGCCTGAACCATCACGTGCTCCATGAAGACCTCGTGGATGGCTTCGCGGGCGGGGCCGAGGACCTCCGATTCGAGCGTCGGACGGAGGTTGTCCACGATATGAAGGGACGCCGAGTCCTCGAAGACCTCGCTGATGAAGGAACGGGCGTCGGCGTTTCCAGCGTATATGATGGGTATCCGGTGATCTCGGTGTCGCGGACGGGGATCCGCTGCTCTGACCCATTCTGCGAGGGCGATGACGTGTCCTATCTGACCACCATCGGTTCCGCCCGTGAGCAGGATCATATCGGGGTTGAGGGATCTGATCCTCGCTATTCGTTCAACGGGAAATCTGCCGTCATGCACCGTGAGTACATCCTGGACTATCGCTCCGGCGCCGAGGGCGGCCCGTTGAGCGCTCTCGGCGGTCATCTGCCGTACGACCCCACAGACCACCATCCGGAGCCCTCCTCCGGCGCTGGAGCAGGCCAAGACCCTGAGGTCCCCACCGCCCCCTCCGGACCCGCCCCGGGACGCCCGGTCGATGCCCAGCTGCTCGCCCACGGCAGCTGAAGCGGCGTGTACTCCCATCATGACGTCTTCAAGGGGCTCCTCGACCGTGGTGGGGCGGTCCGCTGACCCCAGCACCATCCACTCGCCGGCCTCCAATGCGAAGAGACGCGCCTTGGTAGTGGTACTGCCCACATCAAGAGCCAACACCCGCTTCACCGATGACCGCTCCCCCAACCCGGTACTTCGCACTGACCGCACACAGCCCGCACCGCCACAGATTCGCCCGTGTGCCCAACCCGGTCAAAACCCGGGCTGATCCTCACCCAGGAGAGCGGAGATGAACTCCCGCGCCCGGAAGGGCTGCAGGTCATCGACGCCCTCTCCCAATCCCACGAACTTGACCTTTATCCCTGTCTGATCCTCTACGGCCACGGTTATGCCGCCCTTGGCCGTTCCGTCCAGTTTCGACAGGAGCAGGCCGGTCACGGGTACAGCATCACTGAACATCTCCACCTGCCGGAGGGCGTTCTGTCCCGTCGTCGCATCCACTACCAGGAGGCTTTCGTGAGGGGCTCCGGGTATTTCCCTGCCCACCACCCGGCAGATCTTACTCAGTTCATCCATCAGGTTCTTACGGGTGTGCAGGCGTCCGGCCGTGTCGATCAACACCACGTCTCGCTCTCGGGCCCGGGCAGCATTTATCGTATCAAAGCCGACCGCCGCCGGATCGGCACCGGGCGAATGGTGTATCACATCCACCCCCACGCGTTCGCCCCAGAGCTGCAGCTGCTCGATCCCCGCCGCACGGAAGGTGTCAGCAGCTCCCATGATCGGCGAGTGCCCCTGCTGCTTGAGGCGCCACGCCAGCTTGGCAGCGCTGGTGGTCTTGCCGACCCCGTTCACGCCCACCATCAGGATCACGGCGGGGTCACCCGCGAGGTTCAACCCCCGTTCGGAATCGTCCGCCATGATCTCGGATATCAGATCCCCGAGTGCCCCGATGACCGGCCCGCGTCCGCGCAGGTTCTGCACCTTCACCGCTTCCCGCAGCTGTGACAGCAGCCTGTCGGTGGTGGCAACCCCCATATCTGCCCCTACCAGTATGGCCTCCAGGTCCTCGAACATCTCCTCGTCGACAGCAGAGAAGTCGATGAAGTCCTCGAAGCTCGTACTTATGCGGTCTCTCGTGCGCTGTAGTCCGTCCTTCATCCTGGACCACAGACCCTTGTTTTCGTTCTCAGCCATGAGCCCCCACCTCTGTATCATCCCGCTGTCCATATCGTGCCGCATCCTCCAGGCGGACCGACACCAGCTGTGAAACCCCCGGTTCGGCCATGGTGACGCCGTGCAGGGCATCAGCAATCTCCATCGTCCTCTTCTGATGGGTGATGAGCAGGTACTGAACACCATCTCTTCGGTTGTTCAGGTACCCGGCGAACCGCTCGGTGTTGACGTCGTCCAGGGGAGCATCGATCTCATCGAATACACACACCGGAGCCGGCCTCAGCTCGATCAGGGCGAAGAGAAATGCGATGCCTGCCAGGGCTCTCTCCCCACCGGAAAGGAGACTCAACCTGCTCAGCCGCTTGCCGGGAGGTTGGACGTGCAGTTCCACGGCGTCCTGCCGAATGTGCAGTTCCGCCTGCCCGCCTCCGAACAGGTCGGTGAAGGTCCTGTGAAACGCCCTGGAGACTCTCCGCAGCGTTCTCCTGAACCTCGCATCGAGACGAACCTCTATGATCTCCGACAGCTGCTGCAGGGCCTCGAGGGAATTCGTGAGATCTCTCCATCCGAGCTGCATGGCTCGCATCTCATGACGTTCCCGCCGGTATTCATCGATAGCGAGGGGATTCACCGGCTCCAGCTCGGCCCGGGCTCCCTCCAACCGTGAGAGGCGTCGCCTCCAACGATTGAGGTCTGCCGCGTCCGCGGATTCATCTGCGTCGGTGACAGCTTCATCCACATCCAGTCCCAGCTCACGTGCTGTCCTGCGCGCCCCCTGCAGCTCACCGAGGGCCCTGGCCTCAGCCACCCGCAGGTTGCCGGCAGCATTGTCAATGCTCTCGCGCTTCTTCGTAACTCGATCCAGGTGCTCGCGGGCTTCCTCCAGCTTACGAAGCATCCCGTCAAGGGAATCTCTCTCTTCCCTCACGAGGGTGGTTGTGCGGTCGAGTGCCGCCTGCAGGGCACGGTCGCGCTCCCGCAGCCTGGCCCTCTCCGATTCGGCCCGTCTTATCTCCTCCTCGAGTTCAGCGAGAGAATCATGCCATTTGCTCTCCTGCTCCTTCAAACGCTGTCGTTCGCGGTCAGACTCCTCCCTGCGTCCCCTGAGCGCGCTCAGCTGCTCGCCGACGGTGTAGCTCTCGTAGCGGCACTTCTCATGCTTCTCGCGGAGGTCGTTCAGCTCATCCCTCATCCCGTCAACTCTCCCCTGGTACACCTCCCGGTGCTTCGCGAGCTCCTCCCGGGCCCTGGTCAGCCGATCCGACTCCCTCTCGAGCCTTGCCTTTTCGCGCTCCAGCTCACCCACTCTCTGAGTCAGCTCATCACGCTCCTGGCGGGCGGCCTCCAGCTGCCGGTCGCGACGCCTCCGCCCGTGCATCCTCTCTTCCTCGTGGCGTTCGTATTGGGCCAGCTCCCCGAGGAGCTGTTGATGATCCCGCTCCAGCTGGGCATGTTCATCCCTGTACAGCTCGTACTGCTCCCCCACGCCCTCCAGCTGTCCTTTCAGGCGGGCCAGCTCGGAACGGGTCTCTCGCACGCCAGCACGGAGCTTGCGAATCTCCGCGTACATGGCGGTGACCCCCGAAGAATCAGCTACACCGTCGGCACCGTCGGCGAGGTGCACGGCGCCCGCGGCATCCACCATATCACCCCTGGGGGTGATGAATACCGGAGGAAGGGCATCGGGAGAGGACTCCAGGCAGCCCCCCTCACCCTCTCCATCCCTCCACAGTTCGGAAAGGATACCCATGAGATCGGGGGTGGATTCCACTACCAGGTACCTGCTGAAGTAGTATGCACACACGGATTGCAGGGCATCATCGGGCCCGTCAAAATCTACGAGGTCATCAAGCCAGCCCAGTACCGACTCCCCCCAGCCCGCATCGACAAGGTGCTCCTCCCACCATCGCCTCTGGTCTTGCCATCTGTGCAGAGAAGCAGCGACGGGGCGGCTGCTCATGATGTGAGCCAACACCGAGACCCCCGCATCCAGGGGGTCATCGTCCGAGCAAAGCTCTGCGCCCACCCACGGGCCGAGGGCCAGCTCCACTGCTACGGCGCAGGTATCAGGCACCTGCAGGTGGTAGAGGAGAGCGGCAGGTCGCTCCCCAACCGGAGCATCCGAGGTCACGCCGGCAGCAGCCTCACCGTCGATCACCTGCATCAGGGTCTGCAGCCTCGTCTCCCATCGGGCCAGCCGGTCATTCATAATGGTCGTCTCACGGGTGAGCCTGTCCCTCTGCCGCCGGCATGCCTCCAGCTGAACGCTGGTTTCTGCGAGCCGCTGTTCGGCCTCCCTGTTTCTCTCCTTCATACGTGAAAGCTCATCAGAGTCAGAAGGCTCACCACCGTCGTGCGAATCCAGGTCCTCGATCCGGGCTGCGGCGCGGGAGATGAGGGAAAAACAGGACTGCAGCTCGCGCTCGATCCCCTCAATGTCCCTGCTGTTGCTGCGGGCGTCGAGGCGCAGGTCTGCATCGATGCGCATACAGCGGCTGACGACCGCCTCCGCCTCCCCCAGATCCCGCTCCCTGGCAAGAACATCCTGGCTGAGTTCCTCGACAAGATCCCTCATCTCCCCCAGCCGCACCTCCAGCTCCTCGGGTTGGTGATCTTCAGTGCTGTCGAGTTCGCCCTGCATGCGATCAACATCGCTGAGAGCCTGCTCTGCACGCTTCGCCGAAGCAGTCAGCGCGCGCAGGCGTTCCTCCATGACCGCCAACCGGGAACGGGTCTCACTTCCTTTTTCGACCAGTCGGGCACGTCCGCGGTCAAGAAGATCCTTGCGTCGCCCAAGGTCGTCGACCTCCCGGTTCAAGTGTGAACGGCGGTCTCCCAGATCAATCTCTTCTTGCCGGAGACGCTCTCGTTCCGAGTCCAGCTCTGAGGCCCGCCTCTTAATATCGTCCAGCTCTCGTGAGATGCGGCGCAGCTCCTCCGCGGCAACCCTGGTGCGAAGGCGGCGCTCTCGATTCGACAGGATTCGGTGAAGCCGTGCCCTCTTCGCCTGCTCCCGCAGGGGACCGAGATACTCCCGTCTGACCTGTAGCGCATCGGAGAACCGGCGGATGTGATCCCCGCTCGTGAGCAGGGCTCCCTCGGATCTCTGCAGCATCATCCGGTACCTGGTGACTCCGGCTACCTCCTCCAGGTACGCCCTGATCTCATCACCCCGCGCCTGGATGATGCGCTGCACTTCTCCCTGGCTGATGACCGCATACCGGGCCCTTCCCAGGCCCGTATCCATGAACAGCTCCTGTACATCACGGAGGCGACAGCGCCTGCCGTCGATCAGGTAGTCGCTGCGCCCGGAGCGGTCGAGACGCCTTGATACCGCCAGTTCCTCACCGTCTGCGCGCTGGAACACCGCGCAGACCTCCGCGAGACCCAGCCGCCTGCGCAGCTCGCTTCCGGAGAATATCACCTCATCCATGCGGCTGCACCGCAGCACGCTGGTGCTCTGCTCACCGAGGACCCACCGCACAGCATCCACGATGTTGCTCTTACCGCTGCCGTTTGGACCAACCACAGCAGTGATCTGTTCGGGAAATTCCAACGTAACTGGTTCGGCGAAAGACTTGAAACCCAGTATCTCCAACCTGTCGAGACGCAAGCTGCTGAACCTCCTCCACGGTGGATACGGATGCCAACAGATCTCGTCAATAATAATACAGTAAGGCCCGTCCGTCGCACAGGGACAACGGACGGGCTCGGTTGTGCCTCAAGGCATTATTCCCCAAGAAAACGCTGATCCCCCAGCCATCACCCGATGATCTCGGATCTCTGGTGTCTCCTTTAGCTGCAATCTCCAATATTATCGGCGCCCGATAATGAATCGGATTGCTGTTCTCTGTTCTCCGTCGATGTCGATTTCCACAAACGCAGGAATCGCTACAAGATCGATACCGTTGGGTGCGACGTATCCTCGGGCAATGGCGATGGCCTTGACGGCCTGGTTCACTGCGCCTGCCCCTACCGCCTGCATCTCCGCGGCACCGGCTGACCGGACGACAGCTGACAGCGCCCCTGCCACCGCCTTCGGCTTCGATGAAGAAGACACTCGCAACATCTCCACAGCGACTCATTCCTTCCTCGGTGGACAGTTAGGGGATAGCTATGGAAAAGAGGCACCATACTATGAAATATTCGCGGTCACAATGCCATTTCCTTCACCGAACACCCAGAGATCTGAGGGCGTCCTCGGCGGCAGATTCCTCCGCACGCCTCTTGCTGGACCCTTCGCCCGCGCCCAACCTCCGACCGGTGACGATGACCTCCACCGAGAACCGGGGGGCATGGTCCGGTCCGCTGCGTTCGATGACCACGTATCTAGGGGACTGTCCGCCGTCGCGCTGGGCCCAATGCTCAAGCTCGGACTTGGCGCTCAGAGTCCGGGTTGCTCCATCGGGAAGGGAAGATAGAAGGGTCTCCCTGAGGAACCGCGATGCGTCCTCCATGCCGCCGCCGAGGTATATAGCAGCCACCACGGCCTCGAAGGCGTCGGCCAGGATCGATCTCTTCTCAGTCCCTCCACCGAGGAGCTCTCCGTGCCCCAACCTGAGGGCTTGGGCCAGCTGCAGCTGTTCACCGATCCGCGCCAGGGTCTCAGCGCGCACCAGAAGAGATCTGAGCGATGACAGTGTCCCCTCATCAGCCAGCGGATCTCTCCTGTAGAGGCTCTCGCTGACGATGAGGTCAAGCACCGCATCGCCCAGGAATTCCAGCCTCTCGTTAGAAGGCCCCTCCTGCGGGTTTTCATTTGCATAGGAGCTGTGCGTCAGGGCACAGCGAAGCAATTGATCATCCAACGAGATATCGAGATCCTCGAGAACATCATAGAGTCTCATCTATTCGTACCGCCTCCATACGAGGGTGGCGTTCTGACCGCCGAAACCGAAGGAGTTCGTCACGGCCACATCTACCCGCGCCTTCCGGGGTTTGCCCGGGGCAAAATCGAGGTCCCAGCCCTCCTCGGGTTCACTCAGGTTCACCGTGGGTAGAATCACACCCTCGAGGATGCTCTTTATGCATATCGCACTCTCGATGGCCCCCGCGGC
>PWUB01000253.1 GCA_003563755.1 Clostridia bacterium | reverse complement strand
GGGCAGTACATACCCCCGGAGCTCTACGAGGCGGTCGCAGAGGTGCTGGCGTACGTGTACAGGGCGCAGGGCCACAGCACCATGGAAGGGGGCAGGAGACAGTGATGCAGGGTGAGGGAATCATGGGTGTGTTCATGAAATACAGCGACGTCGCGGTGGCGATGGTGGTGCTCCTGGTGGTGGCTGCAATGATCATTCCCATGCCTCCAGGCCTCCTCGACGTACTCCTCGTGTTCAATCTTACCTTTGCGATGGTGGTGGTGTTGGTGACAATGTACACCACGAGGCCGCTTGAGTTTGCGGTGTTTCCAAGCCTGCTTCTTCTCACCACCCTGATGCGCCTGGCCCTCAATGTATCGTCGACCCGCCTGATTCTCCTGCACGCCCATGCTGGCCGGGTCATCGAGCAGTTCGGGCAGTTCGTCGTCGGGGGAAATCCGGTGGTAGGCTTCGTGGTGTTCATCATCCTGGTTGTGATCCAGTTCGTTGTGATCACCCGGGGCGCCGAGCGAGTAGCCGAGGTCGCTGCTCGATTCACCCTGGATGCCATGCCGGGCAAGCAGATGAGCATAGACGCTGATCTGAACGCGGGCCTCATCGATGATGCCGAGGCGCGCCGCAGGCGGAGGGAGATCGAACGGGAAGCTGATTTTTACGGAGCCATGGACGGAGCCAGTAAGTTCGTGAAGGGGGACGCCATAGCGGCGATAATCATCACCATCATCAACATCATCGGCGGCCTGGTGGTCGGTGTCCTGCAGCTGGGGATTCCCCTCGCGGACTCCCTGCTGACATACACGCTGCTGACGGTGGGTGACGGCCTGGTGAGCCAGCTGCCGGCCCTGTTGATATCCGTTGCTACCGGTATGGTGGTCACAAGGGCAGCCTCGGAGGTCGAGCTCGGCAGCGAACTCACCGGCCAGCTGCTCGGCAAGCCCAGGGTCCTGTTCATAGCGGCGGTCGTCCTCGTGGCCATGGGGGTCGTACCCGGGCTTCCCACCTTCCCCTTCCTCGTGCTGGCCACCTTGTCCGGGCTCGCCGGTCGGAATCTCGCGTCGATGGAGGAGACACGCGACGATGAAGAGCCCGCAGAGGCACCCGACGAGGCCCGTAGCCCCGACGGTCCAGAAGAGATGGCACGACTGCTGCAGGCGGACCCGGTCGCGGTGGAGCTCGGCTACGGGCTGCTGACACTCGCCGAGACCGGCGAAGGCGGGGACCTGATGGAACGTATCGGTCTTTTGCGCAGAAAGCTTGCCATGGAGCTCGGCATGGTCCTACCCCTGGTACGGCTCCGCGATAATATGGCCCTGGATGCGAACACCTATGCTGTCAAACTGCGCGGTGTTTCCGTGGCAGCGGGCGAGATCATGGCCGACCGCTATCTCGCGATGGATCCTGGTGACATCGACGGTGAGATCCCCGGCATCGAAACCAGGGAGCCCGCCTTCGGAATGCCGGCCAGGTGGATTTCCTCCTCGGACCGGGATCGGGCGGAGATGATGGGCTACACGGTGGTCGATCCAGCCTCGGTGCTCATCACCCACGTCGCCGAGGTCTTGAAGAACCACGCCCACGAGCTCCTATCCCGCCAGGAGACGAAGATAATCCTGGATGCCGTCCGGGAGTCCTCTCCGGCGGTCGTCGAGGACCTGGTCCCCGACGTGCTGAGCCTCGGGGATGTGCAGAAGGTTCTACAGAACCTCCTGCGCGAGGCTGTACCGATCCGGGATCTTCTCACCATCTTTGAGACCCTCACCGACTACGGCTCGATGGTACAGGACACTGACCGGCTCTCCGAAGTGGTCAGGCAGTCGCTGTACCGTACCATCAGCCAGATGCTCCCGGTCCAGGAGGGTCGGCTGAGGGTGATAGTCCTCGATCCCACGACAGAGCAGGCGATCACCGATTCCCTGGAGCGGACGGAGGCGGGGACCTTCGTTGCCCTGGATCCCGATGTCCAGGCAGCCATCGTCACTAACACCGAAGAAAAGGTCCGGGACGCTGTGCGGCTCGGGCTTCAACCCGTGATCCTGTGCTCGCCGGCTGTACGGTTCTACTTCAGCCGCCTCACGGAGGAGGCCCTCTCTGACGTCAGCGTCGTGTCGTATCAGGAAATAGAACCCTCGATGGAGGTCGAGGCGATAGGGAAGGTGGATCTCGAGTGAGGATCAAGAAGTACCGCGGACAGTCCGTGAACGACCTCATGAGGAGGATCAAGAGCGACCTGGGTCCGGAGGTCGCCCTCCTCGAGACTGCCTCCGTTCGCCAGCGCGGAATCCTCGGCCTGTTTCGTCCCCCGGAGATACAGATGACCGTTGCCTTCGAAGAAAGCGGCAACGGCGGTGCAGGTCCCTCCGTCGCAGCCGTGGCCGCGGCGCACGACACCGATCGGCTACCGACGCCGCGGGAGGGTTCGGGACAGCCGCCAGGCACCACGGGGGAGGGTGTGTCGACCGTTGTACATCTTCTGGTCGAGCGGGGAGTGCCGGAGGATGCAGCATCGGTCCTGGCCCGCAAGTACCAGGGCGGTGCCCCGACGGGCGCGGAGGTGCCCTGGCTGCGGCAGGTGGGAATCGCTCCCACAGGTGAGCCGGGCGATCCCCGCATCGTGGCGCTGGTGGGCCCGACGGGCACCGGCAAGACGACCACATGTGCCAAGCTGGCGGCGCGCATGGCTCTCGGACGGGGACTGAGGGTGGGTTTGATGACTCTCGATACCTACAGGATCGGTGCCGTTGAGCAGCTCCGCAAGTACGCCCGTATCATGGAGATGTCTCTCGAGGTGGTGATGGGTCCTGAAGAAATGCAGGGAGCCCTGCGGCGCCTCGCGCACTCGGAGGTGATCCTTGTCGACACCGCCGGGCACAGCCCGCGGGACGACGAGCACATGGCGCGCCTCGAGGAGCTTGTGCGGGCCTCGGGAGCCCACGAGATACACCTGGTGCTGAGTGCAGCTACCGACACGTCGGACGCCTGCTCGATCATTCGCAGCTACCGCCCCACGGGTTATAACCGCCTGCTTCTAACCAAGGTCGATGAAACCCGGCAGCCGGGCAGGGTCATATCCTTCGCCCGAGACGCCGGCGTACCTCTATCATATGTGTGCACGGGCCAGCGAGTCCCGGACGATCTGGGACCGGCCTCTGAAACCCTGGCCCGCATTCTGTTGGAAGGGACTGCATCGAATGATACGTGACCAGGCAGCCGGCTTACGCGAGATGGTTCAGGGTCCCGCCGACTCCCCTGAGACAGATGCGTCCAGGGGTAAGGGGCACACCCTGGCGGTGAGCGGAGGCAAGGGCGGTGTGGGCAAGAGCAACATATCGCTGAACCTGGCCGTCGGGCTCGGTGAAATGGGTCACCGAGTACTGCTCGTGGACGCAGACTTCGGATTGCCCAACTTGGACCTGCTCCTGGGTTGTGCACCCCGCTGGAGCGTGTGCGATGTGATGAGAGGGCTGTGCGAGCCGGCTGACGCCCTGTATCCGGTGACAGACCACGTGAGCCTGTTGCCAGGTGGCGAACTGGATGATGAACCGGAGGATCTGTTCAGCATTCGCGGGTTGCTCTCGACCCTGTCCGTGCAGATGGCCGGGGTTGATTTCGTGATCATAGATACCCAGGCAGGCATCTCGCCGACGGTGATGGGCATGCTTCTTGCTGCCGAGACGGTGGTGATGGTGGCGACTCCGGAGCCGCCCTCGCTCATGGACGCTTACCGGACCCTGAAGCGGCTCAATCGCTACGGCTTCAGCGGTGAGGTGACCGCGGTCGTCAACCGTGCCGTTCAACGGGAGGCTGAGTCGACTTTCTCTCACCTTCGGGGCATGAGCAGGCGGTTCCTATCGCTGGACATTCGGCTGCTCACCTGGATACCCGATGATCATTTCGTGGGCCGTGCGGTGAAGGGACAGGAGCCTCTGTTAAGAGTGTATCCACAGAGCAGCGCATCGGCCGGTATCAACCGCCTGGTGGATGCCATAGTGCAACGGCCCGAAGGTCATTCAGGATCGGGCCGGGCGTTCCTGCTGCGGCTGGCGCGCCTTCTACCGCGGATGATGGAGGAGGTGCGGCGAGGTGGATGACACCCCGGTTGTGGGTCTGGGCATCAACGACAGCATAAGGGTGGCCCTTGTACATCCCGATGGGGTTGAGGGAGACCGTGTACACACCTACGTCCAGGACATATCGGACAGTGCCCTAACCGTTCCCATTCCCACGGGATCCGGGGTCCTCCTGTACTTCCCCAGGGGCTGCAGAGCAGCGATATACACCGTGCGCGACGATGCCCTGTACAGGGGTGGAAGCTGGGTGCTCCGGGTTACGAGGGAGGGAGGCAGGCCGGTGATGGAAATGTCCGTTCCCGACACCTACGAGCGGGTGCAGCGGCGAGAGTACGTGCGCTGGGAGTGCACGCTGAACGTGCAGTGGTGGTCTGCTGACCCCGCGGCCGATGAAGACCGGGGCAATGCCGGCCGGGGTGTCACCGTGAACATCAGCTGCGGAGGAATGCTCGTCGCCTGCGACGGACCACTCACGATCGGCACCGAGTGTCACTTCGAGATTTTCCTGCCCGATGCGACTGTGCAGGTCGTGGGCAGGCCCCTACGCTCAGAATCGGGTCCCGGTGAGGATCCATCATTCTGGGCAGTCGAGTTCACATCCATTGAGATCAGAGACCAGGACCGCATAATGTCATTCATCTTCAATGAGCAGCTGCGGCTCAGGCGGCTGGGGCTGTTGTGACGGAGGGAGGGGTTGTCAGTGAGCGAGGCAGAACTCGAGCATCTGGGCGAGAGGGCTGATCTCTGGAGAGCCTACAAGTGCAGTGGGGATCAGACGGCCCGGGAAGAACTCATCCTCGAATTCGTTGAGCTGGTCAGGTACGTGGCCGGCCAGATGGCCATGGGGATGCCCGCTGAGGTGCAGCCTTCGGACCTGGAGACCTACGGGATATTCGGGCTAATCGATGCCCTGGACAAGTTCGACATCAGCCGGGGCATCAAATTCGAAACCTACGCGACGACCCGGATTCGAGGAGCCATCCTGGACGGAGTTCGCAGCATGGACTGGGTGCCGTCGTCGGTGAGGCGTAAGGGACGTGAAATGGAGGATGCCCACCAGGAGCTGCGGGCCAGGCTCGGGAGATCTCCGACGGACGAGGAGGTGGCACAACACCTCGGTATCAGCGTGGGGCGGTACCGTGAGGATATGGCACATGTCGCCCAGGGCACGATGATGTATCTCGATGAGCCGTTCAGCACCGATGAGGTCACCGGTGCGGACACGCTCATCAATTTCGTGCCGGATGAAGGGGCCACCGATCCTTTCGAGGCTACGGAATGGAGCGCCCGGAGGGACCGGCTGGCCGAGGCCATCAGAGAGCTATCAGAGCAGGAGCAGCTGGTGGTGACCCTGTATTACTACGAGGGCCTGACCCTGTCGGAGATCGCCGATGTCATGCAGCTTTCGCCATCGAGGATCTCGCAGGTGCATTCGAGGGCAGTGATGCGGCTGCGCGGCAAGCTGAGCTCCACAGCGCACATGTTTCAGTCCGTGGACTAGATGACGAAGGGCCGGGGGACCATTTTCGCCTGATATGCGCGGAGAGTGCATAGGGTAGATACCGACCGGGGAAACCGAATAGTAGTCGGTGCGGGAGGGGTGCTCTTCGTGAGCTGGTCAGACTGGTCCGTGAGAAGCTATGTACTCGGTTTTGTCACAGCTGCCTTCCTTTCAGTGTGCGTCCTGGCGGGGGCCCTGTGGTTTCTCTGCCAGAACGGTGTGACCGTGCACCTGGACCCTGAGCCCATGGTGAAGGAAATGGAGCACTCTCTGACCGCGGAGGCACAGACGCAGATCTCCTCCCTCATGAGTGCCGTGCGCGATGATCTACCCTCTCATGTGGCGGATCGGGTGGCAGGCAGCTTCGAGTCCCTGTCGCTGCACATTTACGGCGTGGAGGTTCCCCTTCCCGACGCGGTGATTCTCAGGATGGAGGACTACCTGCGCGAAAGCCTCGCGGAGGAGGTGCAACGGTGGATCGATGGTATATCCTTTGACCCCATGCTCCAGGAAATTTCCGAGGAGACCAGTGAACAGATCTACCGTTACCTCAACCAGGCGGGAGGAGTACAGCTGAGGATCGACCTGCCGGGATCGCTGAGCGTGCCGGTGCGCGTGGTCACCAGCCCGTGAGCGGCGTGGATGTCCGACCCGACCACTCATCGGCTCAGTATTGAAGTGGTCGATTGGCTTGTGGTATAAGTAGGTGGACAGATCTGTACCAGATATCACTCACCACACTCAGGGGCCTGGCGGTGCCTGCGAAGGTTCCAGTACCCGTCGATGGTGTGGGAGGCCAAACCGAAAGGAGAAGGTACGTCATGCCCGTGGTTTCCATGAAGGAGCTCCTCGAATCCGGGGTGCACTTTGGTCATCAAACCCGCCGTTGGAATCCCAAGATGCGAGAGTACATTTTCACCGAGAGAAACGGTATTTACATCGTCGACCTCCAGAAAACCGTGCGTCTGATGGACGAAGCGTACAACTTCATACGGGATACCGTCTTTCACGGCGGAACGGTCCTGTTCGTGGGCACCAAGAAGCAGGCCCAGGAGACTATCCAGGAGGAAGCAGGGCGCTGTGACATGCCCTATGTCAATCAGCGCTGGCTGGGAGGCACCCTCACCAACTTCTCCACCATTAAGCTGCGTGTGAAGCGCCTGATGGAACTCGAACAGCAGGAGGAGAGCGGCCTGTGGGAAATGCTGCCCAAGAAGGAAGTCGCCAACCTCAACCGGGAGAAGGAGCGTCTCGAGAAGTTCCTCGGGGGCATAAAGGCCATGAGCAGGGTGCCGGATGCGGTCTACGTGGTTGACCCGCGCAAGGAAGAGATCGCCGTCAGAGAATGCCGCCGCCTCAACATTCCCGTCGTCGCCATAGTGGACACCAACTGTGACCCTGATGATATTGACTACGTTATTCCCGGTAATGACGATGCGATAAGGGCCGTCCGATTATTGTCTTCCAGGATCGCTGATGCGGTGCTCGAGGGCAAACAGGGAGTGCAGGTCCGGCAGGCGTGAGGCGGGCCCACTCAATGTGAAGGGAAGATATCAGCAATATGACGGAAATCAGTGCTGGAATGGTAAAAGAACTACGTGAGGCCACAGGGGCTGGTATCCTCGACTGCAAGAAGGCCCTGGAGGAAGCCGGCGGCCACATCGAACAGGCCAGGGAGATTCTCAGGACCAAGGGTCTCGCTGACGCGGGAAAGCGTGCCGGGCGCAGCACCGAGGAGGGTATCATCGACTCCTATATCCACCTGGGAGGCAAGATCGGCGTCTTGCTGGAGGTCAACTGCGAGACCGACTTCGTTGCTCGCACGGACGAATTTGGAGAGTTGGCCCATAACATCTGCATGCAGATCGCGGCTGCTGACCCGACCTATGTGGATCGTGATGAAGTGCCTGAAGAGGTACTGGAGCAGGAGAAGCGAATCCTACGGCAGCAGGCAGAGGGTGAAGGCAAACCCGAGCACATCGTGGATCAGATCGTCGAGGGACGCCTCGACAAGTTCTACTCCCAGGTCTGCCTTCTGGATCAGGCGTACATCAGGGATGCTGACATGACGGTGGGTGACGTGCTGAAGGAAGCCATCGCGTCCGTGGGAGAGAACATCCAGGTCCGCCGGTTCGCCCGATTCGCGGTGGGCGAGGGTGACTGAATGGGACCGGATTTCAGGGCTGAAAGCGGGGCAGCCGAGATGGGGAGAGAACCTGCATATACGCGAGTCATACTGAAGTTGAGCGGTGAGGCCCTCGCCGGTGATCGGGGGTTCGGCATTGACCCTGAAGTCGTTCACGACGTTGCCTCGCAGCTGAAGGACGTCGCCGAGCTGGGAATCGAGATGGCGGTCGTCGTCGGAGGAGGCAATATATGGCGGGGAGCCTCCGGGTGGGCCAAGGGAATGGACCGTGCCACTGCCGACTACATGGGAATGCTGGCAACTTGTATTAACTCACTGGCTCTTCAGGATGCCCTTGAGTCCCTGTACGTGGACACCAGGGTCCAGACGGCCATTGAGATGCGCGAGGTGGCCGAGCCCTACATACGCCGAAGGGCGATCCGCCACCTGGAGAAGGGGCGTGTGGTGATCTTCGCTGCCGGCACGGGGAATCCCTATTTCTCGACGGATACCACCGCTGCACTGCGGGCAGCCGAGATCGAGGCCGAGGTCATGCTCAAGGCTACCAAGACCTCGGGTGTCTATGATTCCGATCCCCACAGCAATCCCGACGCTCAGAAGTACAGCGAGATCAAATATCTTGAAGTCCTCAACCAGGGCCTCACAGTGATGGACTCCACTGCCACTTCCCTCTGCATGGACAACGACATTC
Organism: Clostridia bacterium; assembly: GCA_003563755.1. The sequence goes on along the minus strand of PWUB01000253.1, from coordinate 1,207 downwards.
CCATCGTGGTCTTTGACCTGGGTGTGAGAGGAAACATCTATCGTGTCATCATGGGCGAGAACATCGGTACACACGTGAGGGGGGGTAGGGCCGATGACGAGAGAGATTCTGACTGCCGCCGAGCAGAGGATGAAGAAGCAGGTGACCTTCTTCCGCAATGAGCTGGCGTCCATCCGGGCGGGTCGCGCAAATCCCGCCCTGGTCAACGACATACCCGTGGACTACTACGGCACTTCGACACCGATAAATCAGCTGGCAACAGTCACCGCACCCGAACCGCGACTGCTGGTTATACAACCCTGGGACAAGAGTGTTCTCAAGGACGTTGAGCGGGCGATCATGACCTCGGACCTTGGCATCATGCCCAATAACGACGGAAACGTGATTCGTCTCGCCATCCCGCAGCTGACCGAGGAGCGTCGCCGCGATCTCGTGAGCATGGGAAACAAGAAGGCCGAGGAAAGTCGGGTAGCGATCCGCAACATGCGCCGGGATGTGAATGAGCAGATTCGCAATGCCCAGCGCGAGGGTGAGATCTCCGAGGATGAGAGCCGCCGCCTGTTGAAGGAGGTTCAAAATCTCACTGATACCTATATCGCTATGATAGACGAGGTCATAGCCGATAAAGAGAAGGAGATCATGGAGGTCTGAGTCCGATAGGCACGAAACAGCTGTATACGCTTCTGGGACTGACCGAGGAACAGGCTGGGGCCGCCGTGAAAAGCTGGGGCCGCCGATACTCCGTGCGGTTCATCGAGGCTCATAGTCCCCAGGGGTTCGCCCTGAGCTGCCACTATGTCGTGCTCAGGGTCGATGAGTCCGAGGACGGTGGCCGGCTGATCCTCTATCTCGGCCGCCCCCAGCAGGAGAGTTGTGGGGTCCGGGCGGCGGTGCGACGCAGTCCACCGGTGGATGGATGAGGGATTTATGAACGAAACCTCGTATGACACAGTCGAGGAGCGAAGGATGCTGACCCGAGGGCCGCTGCCGAGGCACCTCGGAATCATCATGGATGGCAACGGCCGTTGGGCCCGGGCCCGTGGCCTGAACCGGGTTGAGGGCCACCGGGAGGGGTCCAGGGCTTTGCGGCGCGTGATCGAGGAGTCTGTCAGCATCGGGATTGCATATCTCTCTGCCTTCGCCTTTTCCACGGAAAACTGGCACCGCCCGAGGGAGGAAGTTGAGAGCCTCATGGCCCTGATGGCGG
>PWUB01000169.1 GCA_003563755.1 Clostridia bacterium | reverse complement strand
TCGTATGTATGTGCTGGCCTGAACGGAGCATGGTCGGCGACAGGAGGAGCCAGCCCAGGGGCATCCTGGAGTATCCGGGACTGTACATGGGCCGGACCACTTACCAGGTGAAAACCGATGACGGGCAGAATGCCGGCGAAGGAGTTGAAGATTGTGTGGGTTCTCGCCACCGCACCGGGCAGAGTCTTCACTCACCCCAGTCTCCTGAACCCCGTGGGGGGTTACGATGACATGGTTGAGGAACGCACCGTGGGTACTCACGAGGCGACCCAGCACCAACCGCACCACCCCTACTCTCCCCGGCAGATGCATTCTGGAATTGACAGCTCCAGCCTCAGCAGGCCACCGCTCTTTCATCAAGACAGGCACGGCATCATGGATATGCTGGACTGGCTGGACTCGCAGTTAACTCATCGCCGCTTCACATCGTTCTCTTTCTCATTTACACGTCATACGTAGACACGCTCATCGTGGAAATCGCGGTGCACTATAAACGTTGCCGGACTCACGGCCAATGCTTACGGCCGTTGTTGATGTGGTTTCTCGATGTAGTTTGCAGGAGTTAGATGGCGTAGCATTGAATAGACCTGACAAAGGCAGGAGGAAGCTCCAACCTGTTTGCATCTGTCTGCAGTTACCTTCGGGAGTGGTGATCACCGTCCTGCCTTGGACCCGCACGGTAGGCTAATGGGGTCGCACGTGGGTCAGTTGCTCGCGGTGTCGGTAGCGATTGTGGTGATGATCGAGGATAGGCGAGGACTGCGCTGACGGTCTCAATACTTGAGGATATCGGGACCAGTGCTGCTGAGAATCTTGATTGCTGGGGGGTTGGTCACAGTGGCTCAGAAAGAGGGGAACACGCCCCGGGAGCACAGGAAGAAGTGCACCACCATTTCCGGGGCGGAGGTGAAGCGAGTTTACGGGCCTGAGGATGTGAAGGCTCTTGATTACGAGCGCGACCTCGGTGAACCGGGGGAGTATCCGTTTGTGCGGGGCGTTCACTCCACCATGTATCGGGGGCGCCTGTGGACCATGCGGCAATTTGCGGGGTTCGGTACGGCCCGCGAGTCAAATCAGCGATACCGGTACCTCCTGGAGCAGGGACAGACGGGGGTATCGGTGGCCTTCGATATGCCGACGATCATGGGTTATGACTCCGATCACGAACGTGCTCAGGGCGAAGTGGGCCGGATCGGGGTCGCCATCGATACGCTCGCGGATATGGAGGTACTGTTCGATCAGATTCCGTTGGACGAAATCACAACGTCGATGACCATCAACGGTCCCGCCGTTGTGCTGTGGGCCATGTATCTGGCGGTGGCCAAGAAGCAGGGAGCCGACTGGAAACGAATATCGGGAACTATCCAGAATGATATTCTGAAAGAGTACATAGCCCAGAAGTCGTTCATCTTCCCGCCCGAGCCGTCGCTGCGTCTCGTCACTGATACATTCGAGTTCGGCAGTGAACAGGTGCCGCAGTGGAACACTATCAGCATATCCGGATACCACATCCGTGAGGCCGGTTCGACCGCCGCTCAGGAGCTGGCGTTCACCCTCGCCAACGGGTTTGAGTACGTACGGCGCGGAATCAAGTCCGGACTGGACGTTGATGCGTTCGCACCCAGGCTCTCGTTTTTCTTCAATGCCCACAACGATTTCCTGGAGGAGATCGCCAAATACCGGGCGGCCAGGCGCATCTGGGCCCGGGCGATGAAGGAGGAATTTGGAGCCAAGAACCCCAGGTCGTGGTTGCTGAGATTCCATACCCAGACGGCCGGGTGCTCGCTTACTGCCCAGCAACCCTATAACAACGTGGTGCGAACGGCCGTGCAGGCGTTAGCGGCCGTACTCGGGGGAACACAGTCTCTGCACACGAATTCGTTTGATGAGGCGTGGGCGGTTCCGACCGAAGAGGCGGTCACGATCGCTCTGCGTACCCAACAGATACTGGCCGAAGAATCGGGGGTGGCAAACACGGTGGATCCGCTCGGCGGTTCGTATTGCATTGAGGCGATGACCAATCGACTGGAGCGAGAGGCAAGGGACTATTTCCACCAGATAGAGGAATTGGGAGGGGTTGTACCGGCGATTGACCACGGATTCTTCCAGCAGGAGATCGCCGACGCATCCTATCGCTACCACCAGGAAATCGAGACGGGTGATCGTGCTATCGTCGGGGTCAACAAGCATGTGACGGAAAAACCACCTGAGATCGAGGTGTTGAGGACTCAGACCGAACTCGAACAGTGGCAGATCAGCAACCTGGAGAGGGTGAAGAAGGAACGTGACGAGAGGCAGGTACGGGCCTGTCTCAAGCGTCTGGCGGATGCGACTACCAGCGGCGCCAACGTGATGCCGGCGGTGATCGAGGCGGTGAACGCTTACTGCAGCGAGGGTGAGATAATCGACGTGTTCCGGGATGCGTTTGGTGAGTACAGGGAAAAGCCTGTGTACTAGTTCCATGAGGAGGTCGATAATGCGTGGATAAGAAGATCAGGGTACTGGTGGCAAAGCCGGGACTTGACGGTCATGATCGGGGAGCTAAAGTCGTTGTGCGGGCACTGCGCGATGCCGGGTTCGAGGTTGTCTATACGGGCCTGCACCAGACGCCTGAACAGATAGCGCACTCGTCGCTGCAGGAAGATGTGAAGGTTGTGGGGCTCAGTATCCTGTCCGGTGCGCATCTGACACTCGTGCCGAAGGTGATCGATCTTCTGCTTGATCAAGGTATGGATGATGTCCTCGTGGTCGTGGGAGGCATAATTCCGGTTGAAGACGCGGAGGAACTGAAAAGCAAGGGCGTGGCTGAGGTCTTTGGTCCCGGTACGTCCACTGAGAGGATCGTGGAGTTCATCAGACAAAACGTCGGGCACTGACGTGGTCATGCGGACCATGTCGTTGGGGTCGGTGTGCCTGCCGGCGAGTGATACCCGGTCACGGTGACCAGAGGCGAAACCCTCGGCCTCTGATCGACGGCGATTATGCATGACCCGCCCGTATATTCTCCATGAGGAGTGATGAGATGAATTTCGACTTGAACGATGTTCAGCTGACGATCAGGGATGCGATCAGGGATCTCGCCGAAAAGGAGTTGGAACCCCGGGCCAAGGCTTACGATGAGTCGGGCGAGTTTCCCCACGATAACATCCAAGCACTGGCGCGGTACGGCTACCTGGGCATGACGCTGCCCGAGGAGATCGGCGCCGCGGGAGCCGATTGGGTTAGCTATGCCATCTGTGTGGAAGAGGTGTCCCGGGCGTGCGCTGCCACCGGCGTCATCTTTGAAGTACTAAACTCCCTGTTCATGGACGCCATCTGGAAGTTCGGGACTGACGAGCAAAAACAGCGTATCCTGCCTGATTGCATCTCCGGCGAGCGCCTGGGCGCATTTGCACTGACCGAGCCGCAGGCTGGCTCTGACGCCGCCGCTATTGAGACGACGGCGGAGAAAGAGGGCGATCGCTACGTACTCAATGGCCGCAAGTGTTTCATCACCAACGCTGGTGTCGCCGACTGCTACATCGTCTTCGCATCGAGCGATCGTGAGCAAGGGGCCAGGGGTTTGACGGCATTTGTGGTCGACAAGGATATGCCGGGCGTCAGCTTCGGGGAACCGGAAGACAAGCTCGGTATCCGCGCATCACAGACCGCGGACGTGGTTCTGGAGGACTGCGAGGTTCCCGAAGAGAACAGACTGGGCGGTGAAGGAGAGGGTTTCAAGATCGCCATGGCCACTCTGGACGGAGGGCGCATAGGCATCGGCTGTCAGGCTGTCGGTATCGCACAGAGGGCCCTCGACTTGTCCGTGGCTTATTCAAAAGAGCGGGAACAGTTTGGCCGCCCGATCGCCAGGCTCCAGGCCATCCAGTGGATGCTGGCTGACATGAAAACGGAGATCGATGCTTCGCGGTTGCTGGTGAACAGGGCCGCTTACCTGCACGGCAAGGGAGAGCGGGCCACTTCCGAAATCGCCATGGCCAAGCTCTTTGCCTCCCGGACGGCCATGGATGTGACTTCAAAGGCGATCCAGATCCACGGCGGCTACGGCTACATGAAGGACTATATCGTTGAGCGGTTGCTGCGTGACGCGAAGATCACGGAGATTTACGAGGGAACATCGGAAGTTATGCGCATGGTGATATCGGCATCACTGCTTAAGTGATGACCGTTCTCCACAGGCGTCGCGGGGAGGCTCCTACCTGTTGCATCCATTCTAGATCACACAGGACATATGGGTTCTTGCTATGCCGGATGACAGCGGTAAAACGTGATCGAGACTGGAGCAGGCCGACGACGAGGCGTTTTCGGGAGCCGTGTGGAGAGGAAGGCGGGTAGGTCTTCATGTTCGACATCGAGGCATTGCTGGAAATCCAAGAGCAGCTGAGACGATGGGAAAAGGACCGGGTCACCAAGGCCCTGACTCGGTTCCCGGAGCGAAGGGACGAGTTCAAGACGGTCTCCGATGAACCCATCGGGCGCATGTATACGCCCCTGGACATTAGAGACATCGACTACAATCGCGACCTGGGATACCCAGGGGCATTCCCGTTTACGAGAGGCGCTCAACCCACGATGTATCGAGGACGCCTCTGGACAATGCGGCAGTATGCAGGGTTCGGGTCTGCCGAAGAATCGAACCTGAGGTATCGATATCTCCTTGAACAAGGCCAGACCGGGTTGAGCGTGGCCTTCGATCTCCCCACACAAATCGGTTACGATTCGGACCACGACATGGCGATAGGCGAGGTCGGTAGGGTGGGAGTCGCCGTGGATTCGGTCCGGGATGTGCAGCTCCTGTTCGACGGCATTCCTCTGGATGAGGTCAGCACGTCCATGACCATCAATGCTCCCGCGGCCATCTTGCTGGCCATGTACATTGTGGTAGGTGAGAGACAGGGCCTGGCTCCCAGTGAGCTTTCCGGTACCGTACAGAATGACATCCTGAAGGAATATGTGGCTCGAGGAACGTACATATTCCCACCCGAACCCAGTATGCGACTGGTAACGGATGTCATCGAGTTCTGCGCCCGGGAGGTTCCCAACTGGAATACCATCAGTGTCAGTGGTTACCACATGAGAGAAGCGGGATGCACCGCGATTCAGGAAGTGGCTTTTACGCTGGCTAACGCCATTGCATACGTGGAGCGAGCGATCGAGGCCGGCATGCAAGTCGATGCTTTCGCACCCAGGTTGTCCTTCTTCTTTGCTGCCCACTCGGACATTGTGGAGGAAGTCGCCAAGTTTCGAGCTGCCCGGAGACTCTGGGCCCGGATCATGAAGGAACGACTGGGTGCGGAAAACGAGAAGTCTTGTCGCCTTCGCTTCCATACCCAGACCGCAGGTTGCACCCTCACCGCCCAGCAACCGGATAACAACATAATCCGCGTTGCGCTTCAAGCCCTGGCAGCGGTCCTGGGTGGCACGCAATCATTGCACACTAATTCCCGCGACGAGGCCCTGGCCCTCCCGACAGAAGAATCCGTCCGCATCGCCCTGAGGACGCAGCAGCTCATCGCTCACGAAAGCGGGGTTGCCGACACCATCGATCCCCTCGCTGGTTCGTACTGCGTGGAACATAAGACCAACGAGATCGAAGAAGGAGCCATGGAACTCATAGATGAAATCGATACCCTGGGTGGAGCTCCCGCGGCCATCGAGGCTGGATACATGCAGCGTGAAATCCAGGAAAGCGCCTATCGCTATCAACAGGCCGTGGAAGCGGAGGAGCGCGTGGTAGTTGGAGTGAACCGCTATCAAACCGAAGAAGAACCTGACTGGAGCATTTTGCGCTTGAACCCGAGGATCGAAGAGAATCAGAGAGAAAGGCTCGGGCGACTCAGGATGCAACGAGATGAGGGCCAGGTGGATCGATCACTGCGCGCGATTCAGGAGGCGGCGGCAAAAACTGACAATCTCATGCCTCACCTTATCGATGCGGTCCGGGCTGAAGCCACCCTCGGTGAAATGTGCGGTGCGCTGCGTGAGGTTCTCGGGGAGTACAAGGCTCCATCGGTGCTCTGACTCCCGGATCAAACATCGGAAAACGCCGCAATGGTCGTAGAAGTCTGGGTGGGATGATCTTGATCATGCGATCGGGGATGCGGCCAGAGGAAGGCGCGGGACCCGGCTTTATCCAGCAAAGCGTGTACCGGTGAGAGGCGGTTGGGAACTAACAGTATGAACCTGGCATCAGGAGTCAAGGACGGCAAGGTGTTGGCACTGGCCCGTCTCATCAGTTTGATCGAAGATGGAGATGAGACGGCCGTCGATATTCTGGCAGAGCTCCGCCCTGTCACGGGACACTCCCACATAATCGGGATCACGGGCCCGCCCGGAGCGGGCAAGAGCACTCTCGCCGACCGACTCATCAAACGGCTGCGAGCGAAGCACAAGACGGTAGGAGTGCTGGCGGTTGATCCGACGAGCTCTCTCACGGGAGGTGCGCTGCTGGGAGACCGGACGAGGATGCAGGACTTAGCTACTGATCCCGGGGTGTTCATCCGGAGCATGGCGACTCGCGGCAGTCTCGGAGGCCTGGCCCGAGCGGTTCATGACGCCATCACAGCCATCGAGGCCTTCGGCAAGGACTACATCTTCCTTGAGACCGTCGGCGTCGGGCAATCGGAAATCGATGTGAGGAAAATGGCAGATACGGTGGTGGTCATTTTCGTTCCGGGCCTCGGCGATGACATTCAGGCGATCAAGGCCGGTATCACCGAAATAGGCGATGTCCTCGTGGTGAACAAATCGGACCTTCACGGTGCGGAGCGCGTGAAGGTGATGCTCGAGAGAAATTTGCGCTTTGCGCACTTTGACGATCAGGTATGGCAACCCCCGATTCTTATGACCAGTGCAGAAAAGGAAACTGGGCTCGAGACACTGCTGTCGACGCTGGACGAGCACCACAGGATCTCTCGAGGCGCGGGACTCCTGCACGAGAGGAGATGCCGGCGCCATCATGAGGAGGTTCGCGCGATCCTCCGAGACAGGTTGGACAGGTATGTCCAGGAGATCCTGAGCCAGCGCGATGAGCCGGTTCCCTCTGACAGCCCTCATGCGGTGGCAGATGAGATATGGAAGGCGCTCAGAAATGAGGGTGTGTGAGAACACACCAATTCTTCTGTGGAGGGATAGTCCATGATAAGAAGAGCACAGCACATAGGTATTGCCGTCCGTGACATTGCCGATGCGTTGACCCTGTATCGGGATGTTCTGGGCCTTGAGGTGAAGAAGCGGGAGGAGCTGCCGGAACTGCAGCTGCGAGTGGCCATGCTGGCTCTGGGCGATACGGCGATCGAACTCCTCGAGCCCACCGACCCGGAGAGCACCGTGGGCAGATTCATAGAAAGAAGAGGCGAGGGTATTCATCACCTGGCTTTCAACGTCGACGACATTGATGGAATGCTGGAGCAGTTGAAGGAATCTGGCGTACAGCTCATCGATGAAGAAGCAAGACGCGGCGTCGGGAACGCTCGAGTCGCCTTCATACATCCCAAGAGCGCCAAAGGGGTGCTCCTAGAACTGGTTGAAGAGCGAAAACAGTGACTCCAGCGGAAAGACACCGACCTGTGGGGCTGTACTCGCGGGGCGGTTTACTCGCGGAAACTCTTCAGTGTCGAGGAGGAAGTCGTTTCGTCCGATCTTGAGCCTGCCTCAGCTTGCTGCAAATTCATCCGATATACCCTTTGATTCATTGTCTGCGGGTGCTGTCGCAGTCTCATGACCAGCGAGGGGATGTCCCGATGCCCCCTCATGCGGTGTGATCTCTGCTCAGACACTCTGGCGTGCTTCATCCAGGGCGGGACAGTTACCGAGTAAAGGGTCACCCGGGTTTGAATAGGAATGGGGGCTAGGCCCTCCTCGGGCTCCAGACCGTCCCAACCACTGCTACAGCTGAACTCATGGAGCTGTTTCGGTGGTGCACCGTCGAGGAAGCAGGGCGACTCCGCGGTACCGAGGAGATGGCGCGAGCACGTGAGGAGATCGCCGGCGTCGTGATGTACTGTTTCTCCCTGGCGAACCAGCTCGACATCGACCTTGCGTCAGCGGTGAGAGACAAGATGGACCAAAATGCCCGGCGCTTCCCGGGGCCCGGCGGCCCATCGTAACAGGCATCGGAGGCCCAGGCGTCAGATCTGCAGCAGTTCGCTCTGCGCTGTCTGACTGCCGCCGTCCCCTGTGGGGCTCGCGGGTGGATAGCTGCCCAGGAGCTTCACGAAGGCCGCACGGTTGAGAAGGGCCACGATGGCATCACGGCAGTTTGCATCCATCCAGTGTCCCTCAAAATCCACGTAGAAAATATACTCCCACGGCCTGTTGGGACGCGGGCGGCTTTCGAGTTTGCAGAGGTTGATGCTTCGTCCTGAGAGCTCACCCAGTGCCGCCACCAGGGAACCTGGAGAGTGGGGGACGGCAAATACCAGGCTGGTCTTGGCCTCATCCGTCCTCTCTGGGTCTCCCTCGCCTACCAGGAAGAAGCGTGTGTAGTTGTGGGGCGAATCCTCGATGTTCGGCGCGACTACCTCGAGGCCGTAGGTTTCAGCGGCCAACCTGCTCGCTATCACCGCCACCCCGGCGGCGGGCTCCTCCGCCAGATCCTTCGCACTTCCCGCGGTATCATACCAGGGAACGGCCGTGTAGCCCTGGCGGTTGAGATACTCCTCGCACTGGGCCAGGGCCTGCGGATGACTGCGCACGTGGGTGATCCCCTCCGGGGAATCCGGCACCGCCAGGAGGTTGTGCTGCACGCGCAGCAGGAGCTCTCCATGAATCTTCAGGTCGTTGTCCAGAAGCAGGTCATAGGCCTTGTTTATGCTGCCGGCCCGGGAGTTTTCCACGGGCAGCGCTCCCAGGCGCGCCCGTCCCCCGCCCACCGCCCGGAAGATGTCCTCGAAAGCACGGCAGGGGAGGGTCTTCACCCCCTCACCGAAGTGCCGCCGAACGGCCTCCTCTGAATACGCACCGTGTTCTCCCTGGAAAGCGACCGTGGTCACGGGTTCCTCCTCCTTCCCCCCGGGCACTCTCATCCGGGGATGTTTCCTGCTCCTTTCGCTTGTCCTCCGCGAAACCTGGTACTCAGTAAACCACCCGCCCCCGCGGTTTGACAAGCCCAAGTCCCGGATTGAGGCACTCATTTCAGATTGGGGGTTGACAAACGTCGGCATGGTGCAGTTATAATGCTTGAAATCGAGAGGTCATGAGGGAAGTGTACCTAGGGTTCCGCACCGGGGATCTTTCCCGGTTGGCTGGTCCGAGCGGTACAATTTCACGGAGTCATGTGATTACACCGTGGGTATAAAAGACCCGGGCGGCAGGTTCCCCATCTGAGGACGGAACCGGCCGCCGGGGTCTTTGGCATTTTTCAACCAGGAGTGGCCCCGCGGTGAGGACGAGGAGGTGAGGGAGCCTTGCAGGTCCTGGGTATCTTGGTTCATCATCAACCGGGTGTTCTCAGCCGGGTTGCCGGAGTGTTCGGCCGGCGTGGTTTCAATATTGACAGCCTCGTCGTTGGACCCTGCGCTGATCCCGGTTTCGCCCGCATGAACGTCTGCCTGGACACCGATGAGGTCAGGGTTGTGCAGCTGCTGCGGCACCTGAGCAACCTGGTAGACGTGGTGGCGGCTGAAGTGGTGCCGGTCGCGGATCGTATCTGCGAGG
>PWUB01000148.1 GCA_003563755.1 Clostridia bacterium | reverse complement strand
GGTGCGCCTCATGCACAGGCTCATGTGCTATAATGAAAGGTGCGTATCCCACAGCGTGGGGGAGGAAGGAGAGTCCATCCGACAGATGATCATCCAAGGGCAGCGACCACTAGATGTTCCGGAGCGTGCCGCTTCCGTAACCCTGGTCACTGATAAGCTCGCCTCTGAGTATGACGATCCCTCGCTCACCGCCCGTCGAGAAGAATTGAAGGAGCTGGTCCGAACCGCTGGAGGCCACGTGGTTATGGAAATAGTACAGACAATGAGAAAGCCCAACCCGGCCACCTTCATCGGAACGGGCAAGGCCGAGGAGGTCGCCCGTGCTGTTCGCGACGAGGACATCGAGCTGGTGGTCTTCAACCACGAGCTCAGCCCGGGACAGCAGAACAACCTGCAGGATATCATTGCCGCGAGAATAGTTGATCGTACACGCCTGATCCTCGATATATTCGCCCAGCGTGCGCAATCCAGGGAGGGGAAGTACCAGGTTGAGCTGGCCCAGCTTACGTACCTCCTGCCGCGACTGATGGGGATGGGACAGGAACTGTCGCGGCTTGGGGGCGGGATCGGAACCCGGGGTCCTGGCGAGACGAAGCTGGAGACGGACCGGCGGCGGGTGCGCAGGCGGATGACCGACCTGCACAGAAAGATCGAGGGTGTCAGGCAGCACCGCGGGCGCATCAGAGAGCGCCGGCAGAAAGATGCAGTACCCCTGTTTGCCGTGGTCGGCTACACCAATGCTGGTAAGTCCACCCTCATCAATCGACTGACTGGTTCGGACCAGCTGGCCGAGGACCGCCTCTTCGCGACCCTGGACCCGCTGGTTCGCAAGACAACCCTGCCTCCCTCGACGCAGGTCTGCCTCGCTGACACCGTCGGCTTCGTGAGGGATCTTCCCGAGCAGCTGGTCACCGCCTTCATGGCGACCCTCGAGGAGATCAACGAGGCCGACTACCTCATCCATGTGGTGGACATATCGCATCGTGACTGGCCTGAGCAGGTGAGCGCCGTTGAAAGGCTGCTCAGGGAATTGGAGATCGACCGCAAGGAAACCGTCACCGCGCTGAACAAGGTCGACGCTCTGCAGGATCCTGCTGATACTACACTGCTGCGAGACCTGCCCAACCCGGTCTTGATATCGGCCCTGTACGATTTCGGCCTCGATGACCTGAGGGAGCGCATGGCTGCACTGCTGGCGGCCGACAGGACCAGGGAGGCATTCGACGTCCCCTATATACATATGGAGATAGTGGATGAGCTGCACCGGCACGGAGAGGTTCATCTTCAAGAGTACCGCGACGATGGAGTACACCTGCACGTGACCCTGGACCGTGGGCTCGCACGGCGGGTTCGGTCGCGTCTCTTGGAGCAGGATGGGCACGAAACGGGGGATAAGGGTTCATGACAGCCAATGCAGACCTGCTGCAGCAGTGCCAGCTGCAGGGGATCAAGTTCGTGAGACTTCAGTTCACCGACATCCTCGGAGCGGTGAAAAGCGTTACCATTCCCGTTGAACAGCTGCCGAAGGCACTCGAGGGGAATTTGTCCTTTGACGGTGGGGCCGTCGAGGGATTCGTGCGCATCGAGGAGTCAGACATGCTGCTCAAGCCCGATCCGACCTCCTTCGCGGTGTTTCCGTGGCCGTCAGAGTCACACATGAAGACTGCCCGCCTGATGTGTGACGTGTACTGGCCGAGCGGTGAGCCGTTCGAGGGCTGCCCGCGCGGTATCCTCAAGGCAGTGATGCGGGACGCACGGAGCATGGGTTTTGACCTGTTCGCCGGTCCTGAGCCGGAGTTCTTCCTATTTCGCAGAAACCCCGACGGGTCGCCGAGCGTTGAGAGCCACGACCAGGCTGGTTATTTCGACCTGCCGCCCCTGGACCGGGGTGAGGCGGCCCGCCAGGACATGGCCAGGGCGCTCATACAGATGGGATTCGAGATCGAGGCATCCCACCATGAGGCGGCCCCGGCCCAGCACGAAATCGATTTCAAGTACGCTGACAGCCTGACGACTGCGGACCAGATAGCGACCTTCAGATTCGTGGTCCTCACCGTTGCCCTCAACCACAATCTTCACGCCACCTTCATGCCCAAGCCGAAGCTGGGTATCAACGGGTCGGGGATGCACGTGCATCTGTCCCTGTTCAAAAACGGAGAGAATGCCTTCTATGATCCCGAGGCACCTTACGAGCTCAGCGAAGAGTGCATGAGCTTCATCGCGGGGCTGATGCATCACTGCCGCGGTTTCACCGCCATAACCAATCCGCTCGTCAACTCCTACAAACGTCTTGTGCCTGGTTACGAGGCCCCAGTGTACATCGCCTGGTCCATGGGCAATCGGAGCCCCCTGTTGAGGATTCCTGCCAGGCGCGAAGAGGGCACCAGGGTTGAACTCCGCAGTCCGGATCCCTCCTGCAATCCCTACCTGGCGCTGGCCGTCGTGTTTGCGGCGGGACTCGAGGGGATAAAGAAAGGCATGCAGCCGCCCGTGCCTGTAGCGAAGAACATCTACCGTCTGGACTGGGAGGAACGCCTGGAGCAGGACATCGGATCACTGCCGAAGAGCCTCGACGAAGCACTGTACGATCTCGAGAAGGACCGGCTTGTGATCGACACCCTGGGAGAACACGTGGTGAGTCGTTTCATAAAGGCAAAACGGGTAGAATGGGACGAATACCGCAGCCAGGTTCACGATTGGGAGCTGAAGCGATACCTGGGCGCTTACTGAATCTTCGTCTCTTCCGTTCAGTCAGGAGATAGAGCGGAACAGCCCCATCACCTTGCCGAGGATGCGGACGTCACGGGCGATAATGGGCTGCATCGCCGAGTTTTCAGGCTGGAGGCGAACGTGGTCTCTTTCCCTGAAGAACCGTTTGACCGTGGCGTCCTCATCACCAACGAGGGCAACAACGATGTCGCCGTCGTCAGCATGTTGCTGTCTCCGGACTATGACCATGTCTCCATCATGAATTCCGGCCTCGACCATACTTGATCCCTCCACCCTGAGCAGGAAGGTCTCATCCTTTCCACCGCGTGCGAGCTGGCGCGGCAGCGGGACCATCTCCTCGATATTCTCAACAGCCAGTACGGGAGAACCGGCGGTGACACGGCCGACCAGGGGAACCATGAGGACTTCCGGGTTCCGACTCGGCACGCTCGGCACATGCAGGATCTCGATGGCCCTGCCTTTGGCGGGATCCCTTCGGATGTATCCCTTGCTCTCGAGACCGGAGAGGTGGCTGTGGACCGTGGATGGTGACCTCAGCCCAACGCCATCACATATCTCACGGACGGTGGGGGGGTAGCCTTTCTCATCAACGGTGCTGGCGATGAAGCGGAAAATCTGGCGCTGTCTATCGGTGAGTTCCTCCATGACAGGACTCCTCTCATGATGTGCTGTATGAGACTTTCGCACAGCGTATCACATTCTGCCGGGTCAAGGCAAACAGCTGTTCGTGTATCGGTGCTGAACCGGGAGGACTCATCTTGCGGTGGGTATGATGAGAACTTGGCCTGGATGGATCACGAAGGTCTCGAGTCCGTTGGCATCCCTGATCTGGTATATCATCCGTCTCACATCCACGCCGTCGGGTCCATATTCCCGCGCGAGGTCCCAAACTGTGTCACCTGGAGCCACGAGAACTTCGATATAATCGGCGTCGCCTTCGACCTGCTGCATGGCCACTGCCCCAAATATACGCGGCTGGATCACCAGGAAAATGAGGACCATCACACCTATCAGCAAGGGGACGGTTGTTCGCAGATTGATCACTGTCATGCACCCCCGAACATATGTTCTGCATCCATACTATACGAACAAGTGTTCCGGGGTCAAGGGGCAGGCGGCAGATTCCTGCCGCCTGCCTGGGGATCGTCATCGATTGGGACGCCGCATGCGTCGGTGGTAACGAGGCTCCCGTCGAGGGACCGTGCGATTGATCCTCGGATGGATCGACTCGGCCAGGCGACGCTCGGTGTATATCCTGCCGAAGGGATGCTCAATCAGATCGGGATCCATCGTCGAGTCGTCGATGATCTCGGTCTCACATATACCGCGACTCACCTGATAGTAGTCGTCATAAGGTTCATACTCCGGGCTGCGTTTCTTGCCCTCCCGATCGCTCATGTAATCACCTCGATTGAGACTTGGATACGCGGCATTTTGGTGGTATTGTTCCCTTCAACCCAGCGGCCTATTCAGGCCGGACCAGGATGATGACCAGGCCTGGGGGCGGTAGCTGCGGTGGTCGATAGCATCGGGGCTCACACTCGGCGGTTTTCGTGACAACGAGCACCCCGTCCTGGCAATTTTGCCTTTGTGTGTCACACCCGGATACAATTGCACGGCTTCGATTTTGCCGAGCGACAGGGATACAGGAGGCTCGCACAGAAATAGAGGGAGATGATTCCGAGACCCGACACTATTCAAAAAGGTGATGGTATAGGCATGATGACTCGCAGGGCACGGCGACCTACCGACCCCGATTGGATTCTTTGGGCCATGGTCATTGCGTGGGTGAGTATTTCACTGCTGGCAGGTTGTGGACTGGTCATCTGGTGGACCACTCGACCCGACTCCCAGGTGGTTGCCCTGGATGAGCAGGTCTCCGGTTTCGTGATCGCAGAGGAACTGGTCCTTGAGCACCAGGCGAGATTGTCGAGTGAAAACGACCTGCTGATACCTGCAGCCGTCCTCAGCGATCACCTGGGTTACCCCCTATATTTGGAAAGGACCGACGACGAGCTCTTCGTCGTGTGGCCCGTGTCGGGTGCCCTGGTGGAGACAGAGATCCTTTCCGGCGAGTCCTGGCTAAATGAAGAATCGATCGACCTGCTCGCACCGGCACTCCTCATCGATGATGAGATATATGTCTCGGCTGACTTCATATCCCGACTCACCGGTGCAGCCTTCACCCACCACCCTGACGCGGGGCGTGTGGAGGTGCACGTCCCCGGAGAAACGATCATCGAAGCTCAGCTGAAAGCCACCCAACCACCGGAAGGCACCGTGACATCTATGATACACAAACTCCAATCATCGGTTGCCGAGGTGTTGGGCACAGAGGCTGACGACAGCATAGACGTGAGAGCGGAGGCAACCACCCAGTCGCCCACGGTGTTTCGCGCTTCGACGGGAGATACAGTGCGGCTGGTGGGGGAGAAGGAAGGATGGTTCAGGGTCATCATCAGCGGCGTAATCGGCTATGTCCCAGTGACCACCGTGGCAAATCCCGCGGCTCGCGTTTATCAGCCCCCGGAGAGACATCGGGAGTTTCCACCTCCAACTGAATGGACGGAGCACAGTGCTGCTGAGGCTCTAGCGGGGGAGC
The DNA here is from genome assembly GCA_003563755.1 of Clostridia bacterium. Next base: position 4,346 of record PWUB01000148.1, on the reverse strand, counting down.
GGGTGCGTCTCGTGTGGGAGATGATCAGCCACCGCACGCCGGACCCCCAGACTCTGCAGCCTCTGCAGGGCGTTAATGTCGTATCGCCCACCTGGTTTCACCTGGAAGATGAGCAGGGGAGACTCCGCAACCTCGCCGACCACAGATATGTGCAGTGGGCCCATCAGCAGGGTGTCCGCGTCTGGGGTCTAGTGACAAACTCCTTTGACCCCGAGCTCACATCGGCGGTACTGAACGACCGTGATGCCAGGCGGAACCTCATCCGACAGCTGCTTCTGTATGCTGAGATGTACGAGCTCGACGGCATCAACATCGATTTCGAGAACGTTTTCTACGAGGACCGGGACATGCTCACACACTTTGCCCGGGAAATAACGCCCCTGGCCCACGCGCGCGGCCTCACCGTATCCATCGATGTGACCGTGCATTCTACCAGTCGCACGTGGTCCATGTGCTATGACCGCCGTGCCCTGGCCGAGGTGGTAGATTATGTCATTCTCATGGGCTACGATGAACACACCGCGGGATCACGCAGTCCGGGGCCGGTGTCGTCCCTGCCGTGGGTCGAACGAGGCCTCGTTGGCGTGCTCGCAGAGGTTCCAGCGGACAAGCTGGTCCTGGGAGTACCGTTTTACATCCGAGTTTGGGAGGAATACGAAGACGCCTCCGGTGACAGCCAGCTCGAAACGAGGGCAATAGGAATCTCCCGTTTCGAGCAGCAGTACGCGGACAGGCTCGATCTGTTGGAATGGGACCCACAGGCAGCCCAACACTATCTCGAATACACCGAGGAGGGTCGAACCTATCGGATATGGGTCGAGGACGAATACTCAATGCAGGCGAGGATGTCGTTGATTCACAAGTACGATCTCGCCGGCGTGGCTGCGTGGAGACGGGGCCTGGAGTCGCCCTGGGTATGGGATCTCATCGAGGACTCCATGACGCGGTGGCCATGATAGGTGCGTCTCAGTCTGGATTTTTCCTTCCTCTCTTCCTTAGTTAACATAATATCCATTATCGGAAGTCATATATCTCCCCAGCATTCTCCGGGCCTCCGGGCGGGCCTGGCCCGTCCTGATCCCATTGGCACGCCGCGGGCCGCGAGAAAGGTCCTCCCCCGGGCACAGTGTCCGGATGAGAACCCACCATGACCGCTCTCCTCTCACCGCCGTCCGCCGGCAGGCTTGCTGTGACGTTGACCGTCGCGTTGACCCCCTACTATGTCGACTCCGCACCCTCCGACGTTCTCGCAGCCGGCGGCGGGCCCGTGGGTGCTCCTCCATTGCCTGGTCCCGGCACTTACCCCACCACCGGAGGAGGACGTCGGCAGTGCTGACTGCCGACTGCGATTTGGTGTTCCCGGGTGGCGGCGATGCCTCCCCCGGGAGCTGCGGCGGTGGGTTTGCTCCCCTGCTCGGGGGGTACAGTCTCTCCCGGGGCTTTGCAGCTGACGGGCGCATGCAGTCACCTGCACCGTCCTGGGGCTCCCGGCCGGTACGACGGGCCGCGCGGTGCACGGTTGCTGCAGGCGCACGAGTCTACTCGACGTACTTCACCGTGGGTGTCTTGAGGCGGGGCCTCTCCCCGACCCGAGCATCGAGCACCAGCTCACTACCAGGACGGAGCCGACGAGCCGCTAATCCCTCCCGAACGGGTAGATACGTCCGAAGTCTGCAGCTCATCCTGGCGGAGCAGCGACCTATCCCCTCCCCCGGGTTCCATTATATGGTGATGCTGGGTAACGCGGAGTTGGGCGAGGTATTGCTCGCGACCGCCCGTGTCAGGGAGATCGGATGTTGGTTTCCGGCCTCGTCAAGTGCGTGTCAGCCGTCGGACGGCCGCGAGCAGACTCGGTTTATTGTCGGTGACTGTGGGTGTCGTCGCCCATAAACTCAGACATCGTACTGGTGGTACGCCTCCCTGGTGTTCCTGATCGTGATCTGCTGTTTCGCCAAGGGACCCTCGGTGGAACAGTCCTCGACGATGTCTCCCAGGTGCAGGGGATTCACGGGAACGTCCGCGTGGGCTATGTCCAGGAAGACCTCTCTTATGAGGGCCTCCTCACCGTGAATCGGCGCCACCACGCCCGTCGTCTCGAATTCGATATCTCCACTGTCCCGTGCGGTTGATTTACGTGCTCTGATTATGTATGTAGCGTCCTCGGCGGTGCAGTCCGTCAGGAGATCATACCTGTAAGTTGAGGGACCTGCCCCTTCGCTGCGGTCTCTGACGACAGTTTGAAGGAGACGAACTTCGGGTATCATTGCCATCGGCGACACCTGTTCATGCGTTGGGTGCTCCGGCCTGTTGAGGCACATATGCCGTCATGGTGGGGTTGGCATGAGTTTAAGCTGTAAATGTTGAATCCCTCCTTGTAATTGAAATGGACCAACTGTGGTGTATTCTACCATAACTCGCCATCAAAGTGTATCGTAATATGTCGCACCAATGAAAGATTTCTGGTTGGATTTGTGTACTAGGCGGGTTTGCCCACTCCGGCAGGGATACATACAGCTCTATAGAAAGCGGTAACATCCTGTCTGATCAGTGAACAACGCAGGGAGGTAGATCTATGACACCGATAACACTCGACGAGGTGCTGGACCTGAAGTACCTGCAAAGCTGGTCCTGGTCCCCAGGCGGCAGGTTCATCGGTTACATACTGGATGACGGAGGACGGCGCGATGTATGGGTCGTGGACCCGGATACGGGTGAAGAGACGCAGGTATCCCGGGCGAAGAGAGGCGTCGATGCGTTCAGCTGGCATCCCTCGGATTTGAAGATGGCCTATGTCGCGGACGGAAACCTGATGACTGCCACCCACCACGGCGGTTCATGGACGTCGGAGACTCTCACTGAAACCGCTGACCGCGAAAGCGCACCGGTTTACTCGCCTGACGGCCGCTATCTCTGCTTCATCAGAAAGGGTGAGGTATGGATACGGGACGAGGAAACCCATCTGGAGCGCTCCTTCGCTCCACGTAAGGCGTCCGTCATACCAATGACCTACGGATCCGGCGAGGCCATAGGCTGGTCACCGGATGCGGACCTCTTGTACTACCACTTCCGTGACTCAGATGGCTCCATGCATATCGGGGTGAGCAGCCCGACAGGAAAGCTGCTGTACAGGTCGACCTGGAGGGACGGGCCTGTTACCGGTTTGAGTTGGGCAGCATCGGGAAAGCTGCTCTTTGCTCGGCATTCTGATCGGGGCCTGGTCCGGGAGTTTTGCACAGTCGAATTCCCCCCCGATATCGAGGATGCACAAAAGGAGATAGCGTCCGACAACTTCACCACTGCCCCGAGCACGGTGCAACTGCGTGACAGGGTCGTATACCGCCAGGAAGCCAGGGGCACTCCCGGTGCCCTCCGGGTATCGGGTGCCTGGTGTGAGCCCTCGGGTGACAGAATACTGTTCATCAGCGAGGATGACGGTTGGGCTCATCTGTACATGTCCGATCCCGACGAAGATTGCATCGAACAGATGACCTTCGGTGAGTGTGAAGATTTCGGGCACATGGGTGATGAACCAGCCTGGTCGCCGGACGGTCGTTACGTCTGCTACGCATCCAACCGGGGCTCCAGCGGAGAAAGACAGCTATGGATCCTGGACACCGAGGATGGTGCAAGCACGCAGCTGACAGACTTCGAAGGCACCAACGTGCAGCCGAGGTGGTCCCCGGACGGCAGCCGGATCGCCTTCGTTCACTGCGATCCGTACAGAAGCGCGGATCTGTGGATATTGTCCTTCGAGGCTTCTGAGCTGGAAGCTCCGGTGACAGACGTGCGCCAGCTGATCCGCACCATGCCTGTGAGCTGGACACCGGACAAGTGCGTTGTCCCCGAGGAAGTCACGTACGAGGGGGCGCAGGAATGGACGATCCACGGATATCTCATGATGCCGCCGGATCCCGAGGACGCCCCGGTCAAGCATCCCGCCCTCGTATGGGTTCACGGGGGTCCCATCCGCCAGATGCGACACGGGTTCCATCCCTCCCACTCCTATGCCTTCTTCTACGCCCTCTCCCAGTATCTTGCGCACCGTGGATATGCAACCCTGATGATAAATTTCCGCGGGGGCATTGGTTACGGCCGTGAATTCCGCAACGGGCTGTTCCGTAAAATGGCGGTGGATGACGTGGTGGATGTCGTTGCCGGAGGCCAGTATCTCAAGGGTCTGCCGAAGGTGGACGAGGAGAGGGTGGGTGTCTGGGGACTCAGCTACGGGGGTTACATGACCCTCGCTGCTCTGACTCAGTACCCTGAGGAATTCCGGATGGGCATCAACATCGCCGGCATCTGGGACTTCGCCCAGTGGACCGATTGGATCCGTGAGAAGCACGGCC
>PWUB01000194.1 GCA_003563755.1 Clostridia bacterium | reverse complement strand
GGTTCATGAGTCAGCTTCACAACGAAGAATGGACCGAAAAGCCTCACGAATAGGTAGTTCCCCGGAGAAGAGATCCCCAGCGTCACCGCCCGAGCGGCGGTGACTTCTTTGTCTATGCAAAACACACACCCGTAGCCAGCACGACACAGGGCTGCGCGTACGGGATTGCCTCGGCATGGTCGCTGTGAACGGGCCGCGAAAGAACAGCATATCCCCGTTCGTCTCGAGCTGTACTTCCGGCGCCGAATGCATAGAGTTATAGTGGATGGTCCCGACACGGGGAACTGGAGGTGCCGCTGTGCGCTGGTCCGAAATCGGCGACCGCGAGATGATCGACATCTACAACGGATCACGACTGGGCAGACTGGATCAGGCGGATATGAACGTGGATCCGGAGACAGGCGAGATAATGGAGCTTCTGATCCCAAATACCTCCGGCCTGCTGGGCGGATTCAAGAGAGGGGCGGAGGTAAGTATTCCCTGGAGTGCCGTTAAGCGGGTAGGACCCCAGATAGTGCTGGTTGAGTGGGGAGACGGCAGAAAACGGGTTGACGAGACTAGTGGGTGAATAGCCCTCCTCGCCCGTGGTGACACTACGGATGATGATTAAGCAGGCGAGGAGGATTGACGTGGCAGAGAGAACTGTCGTTGGAGTGTTTCAGACGGAGGAAAACGCAGAGAGAGCGGTCGACAAACTCAGGAGTCGTGGATGGGACCAGAACATCTCCATCCTCGCGCGGGACGAGCAGCAGGAAGGTGGACGCGGGCGCGGTGAAGCCGGCGGTCGGCGGGGGCAGATGACAGGCCGGCAGCAGGATCTGAGCGAGGGAGTAGCTACCGGTGGCGCCCTCGGTGGTCTCGCAGGCCTGGCGGCGACAGCTGGTCTCATGACGATTCCCGGAGTGGGTCCGGTTCTGGCTGCCGGTCCGATCGCGACCACCCTTACGGGTGTAGTCACCGGCGGTCTGGCCGGTGGTTTGATCGACTATGGAATACCCGAGGAAGAAGGACGAAGGTACGAGGAGGACGTGAAGAGAGGCCGCATCCTGACCATGGTGCGCACCGACGAAAACAGAGCCCGTGATGCAGAGGAGATTCTACGAGAGCACGGAGCAGATCGCGTGAAGACTCACTAGAGTTGATCGAGGTCGGTAACTCAGGAGCCGCGGTCGTTCTGCGGCTCCTGCTGCGTGTCAGCAGACTGGACAACTGGGCATCTCGTTCTTTTCGTTTGCTCGCTGATGTTACATAATAGAATATGTGCGAACGATGAGGGACAAGGACGAGCGTTATGCAGCTTTGGAGGTGGAGTCTTGACACCGAGCAACGGCAGTGAAGGTCATGTCCGCCTGGTTCCACTGGGCGGCATGGGAGAAATCGGCAAGAACATGTGCATCTGGGAATGCGATGATGACGCCATAGTGGTCGATACCGGCCTCGCATTTCCCGAGGAGGAGATGCTGGGCATCGACATCGTCATTCCCGATATGGAGTATCTTCTGTCCATAAGGGATAAGGTGTCCGCTATTATACTGACTCACGGCCACGAGGATCACATAGGAGCCCTACCTTACGTGTTGGAGCATATAACCGTACCCGTGTACGGACCGGGTCTCGCCCTCGGGTTGGCCAAGCAGAAAGTGGAGGAAGCTGGACTCAGGGTGCCTGTAGGTTCCCGGCGGGTCAAGCCGGGAGATGAAGTGGAGACGGATCGTTTCACCGTCCGCTTCTTCCGGGTCAACCACAGCATCGCCGATGCCATGGGGCTCGCCATATGGACGCCGGCGGGACTCATGGTTCACTCGGGGGACTTCAAGTTCGACCACACCCCGATCGACGGCCAGGTCACGGATTTTCCAACCCTCGCCCGGTTGGGAGATGAAGGAGTCCGGTGCCTGATATGCGACAGCACCAATGCCGAGCGTCCCGGCTACACGGGCAGCGAACGGCTGGTGGGCGAGCGGATGGATGAGATCTTCCGGGAGGCAGAGGGGCGAATACTGTTCACGACCTTTGCATCGAACATACCCCGAATCCAGCAGGTCATGGATGTGGCCCGCAAGTACGGGCGTAAGGTCGTGGTGGTGGGACGGAGCATGGAGAACAGCGTGCAGGTCTCGCAGGAAATGGACTACCTGGACATTCCGCGCGGCACGATGATCGAGGTAAAGCACATGCGGCAGTACTCGCCGGACCGGCTGGCCCTTGTCATAACAGGCAGTCAGGGCGAGCCGATGAGCGCCCTGACGCGCATGTCCAGAGGCGATGATCGGAGACTCAGCATCACCCCCGGTGATACGGTCATCATAGCCGCCAATCCGGTGCCCGGCAACGAAAAGCTGGTGTATCGTACCGTGGACAACCTCTCGCGACTGGGGGCACGCGTCATCTATGGTGCCAATTATGGGGTACATGTTTCCGGGCACGCCAGCCGCGAGGAGATCAAGTTCATGATAAACCTTCTCAACCCGGACTACACCATCCCGGTGCACGGTGAGTATCGCCACATGAAGGCCTTCGAGGATCTGGCCCAGTCCCTGGGTATCCAGGATGATCACATACTCCTCATAGACAACGGTGAAGTCATCGAGTTCACACCGGATCGTGCCTACCGCGCCGAGCAGATCGGGGCGGGCGGCGTCCTTGTCGATGGCCTCGGAGTGGGAGATGTGGGCAACGTCGTCCTTCGCGACCGGGAGCAGCTGTCCCAGGACGGAATCTTGGTGGTCGTGGTCGTGGTCGATGGCCAGGCCCGCAGAATCGTCTCCGGCCCGGAGATCATCACTCGCGGGTTCGTCTACGTCCGGGAATCCGAGGAGCTGCTGCAGGAGGCCAGGGAGCGTGTTCATGCCTTTGTCGCTCCCATCGTGGGCCAGGGGGTCAACGATGAGCAGAAGCTGAAGCGGAGAGTCAGAGACTCGTTGGGCAGCTTCATTTATGAAAGACTCCAGCGCCGCCCGATGATCCTGCCCCTGGTTATGGATGTCTCCAAGACCTAGCATGCATGCTCCCCTGGGGGGGCTGCTATACTAAGTAAGACATCCAACACTCAGCTGGCAGGTGAAAGCGATTGCATCAGGGATACAACTGGACCCAGGGCGATGAAGTCACCGAACTACCGAGGCGAGCCGGTGCAAGGGACAGCGTGGAACCAGACCAGCCTCAACCTGCGCAGCCCCAGCCCGCCGAGGCCGAGCAGGATCAGGTGCAGACCATAAAGGCGCTGGGAACTCCGGAGGTTCCGTCGGTCCCCAGCACTATCCACTGCCTGAGCATCATCGGGCAGATCGAGGGACATCTGATTCTGCCGTCACAGAACAAGACCACCAAGTACGAGCACGTGATTCCCCAGCTGGTGGCCGTGGAGCAGAATCCCGAGACCAAGGGCCTCTTGATCCTGCTGAACACAGTCGGCGGTGATGTGGAGGCGGGCCTGGCAATAGCAGAGATCATCTCGGGCGTCACCAAACCCAAGGTATCCGTGGTTTTGGGTGGAGGCCACAGCATCGGGATCCCAATAGCCGTGGCTGCGGACCGCTCATACATAACGGAGAGCGCCACCATGACGATCCACCCGATACGTCTTTCAGGATTGGTGCTGGGGGTGCCGCAGACATACGAATACCTGGACAAAATGCAGGACAGGGTTGTGCGTTTCGTGGTGAACCATTCGGGGATCCAGGAGAGTGCATATCGGCGGTTGATGTTCCGTACGGGCGAGCTCGCCCGGGACATCGGCACAGTCCTCGTTGGTAGTGATGCCGTGGAGGAGCGCATCATCGACCAGGTTGGCGGCATGGGAATGGCGATCTCCTACTTGAAGGATCGGATAGAGGAGCGAAATGGCCCGCATGATGACGACTCGCCCGAGAAGGGAGATGCCTGATGCTTATCTGGAGTATATATCCCGGTGAGATTATCTTCGCCACCGGCGAGACGTCACCGTCGTCGTGGGCGGAGGTGACCCAGGGAGAGCGCGTGTTCATGGTATCCCTGCAGCCCGACGGTAAGAGGCGCATCGAACGCCTGATATCCTCCGATCCGATGGATTACCTCAATCCAAAGTGGCAGCCGGGCCAGACGCTCTGAGAAACGCGGAGGAGGTATGCCTTGCACTGGATTCGCCTGATTATTCTCGGGGCTGTACAGGGGATCACCGAGTTCATCCCCGTCAGCAGCTCCGGGCACCTGGTATTCTTTCAACGAATTCTCGGGCTGCAGTATGAGGGCATAACCATGGAGATAGCGGTTCACCTCGGAACCCTGGTGGCGGTGCTGGTCATCTACTGGCGGGACATATTGAAGATCACCGCTGCCCTGCTGAGGACGGGATGGATGCTCCTGCGGGGCAGGAGCCGCCTGCGGGACGCGATCAGGGACCCCCGCTTTTACCTCGGATGCAGCATCATCGCCGCCAGCGTGATCACCGCGGGTCTGGCACTGCCCTTCGGTGCGGCCATACGGGGGTTTTTCGGCGACCTCAGGATAGTAGGTCTTGCGTGGCTGTTCACGGGGGTGCTCCTGTGGAGTACGCGCCGTTTGAAACCCTCCGGAAAACTGCCCTCCGTGGGCGCCACCATCATCGTTGGTCTGTTCCAGGCCCTAGCCACCATACCCGGCATATCTCGTTCCGGTAGCACCATAACCGCGGGCCTCTTCACCGGACTGTCCCGCCAGGAGGCGGCCCGCTATTCCTTTCTGTTGAGCGTTCCTGCCATCGGAGGGGCCGCCCTGCTGGACATTCCCGAAGCCCTGCCCAGGATGGCGGAGGCAGGCTTCTGGCAGGATGTTGCAGCCGCCACGGTCGTTGCGGCCGTGGCCGGATACTTCGCCCTGCGGTATCTGATCCGCCAGGTCCGGCGCGGACACCTGTACCGCTTCTCATGGTACGTATGGGCCATGGGGCTGTTCGTGTTGGTGTGGCTGGGCCTGGGCGCAGGATGATTGACCTTCAGTCTCGAAGTAAATAGGGTTGGAGGTGTTCCGGGTGGGCCGCAAGAAGAAGCAGGGGTCAAAGAAGAGTGGGTCGACTCTAAACAGTTCGGTGCGATCGGAAATCGCAGGTGTCATCACCCTCGTTTTTGGAGCCATTCTCTTACTCAGCCTCTACCATGAGGGCATGGGATACGTGGGGATGATATTCCGAAGCCTTCTTACCTGGAGCATAGGCAGGGCAGCCTGGACGATACCCCTGGTGGTCATCGCGGGCGGCCTGATGGCACTCTTTTCTTTCGAGTCCGATGATCTGACGCCCAGGCTCTGGGGGATCTTTCTCGGGAGCGTGATCCTGTCCGGTGTGTATCACCTGGCTCTACCCATCGAGGACGCTCTCACCCCGGGGGTGGTCGCCGACGGCGGTGGGTACGTGGGCGGGGTCATGACCTGGATACTCTATTCTGCTGTCGGTAGTGTGGGAACGTACCTGGTGCTCGGCGCGGGTGCGATCGTGTCGGTCGTCCTGATGGTTAACGTGCCGATGCTGGACATAGTGAAGAAAGGGCTGGGCTTCCTGGTGCAATCCCTCGGTGCTTTCTGGGCCGATGTGGTGGACTTCGTCACCGAGCCTCGGACGGGCAGAGAGGAGCCCCAGGAGCAGGCCGCGGAGCCTCCCATGGGTTCGGGGGATGTGAGGATCCACTCTTATCCCGAGGAAGATGCGGCTGCAGGTGCCGCCACCGGAGGCCGGGTCCTGCCCTTTCCCGGCAAGAAAAGGGAAGAAGAAGAAGGTAAGCCCCGGGAGAGTGCCGCCGAAGACCGAAAACAACCGACGTCGCCCTCGGAGGTCGAGCAAGTCAGGATGGACATGAATGCTCTCTACTCCCTTCCGAAGCCCGATATACTGAGCCCCCCCGGGAGACGACCGGGCCTCAGGGGCCGTGCGAGGGGAGAGCTCAACCGCAAGGCGGAACTCCTCGAATCCACCCTGAGATCCTTCGGGGTCGAGGTCACGGTCACCGAGATCAGCCACGGACCGACGATCACCCGCTTCGACGTGCATCCCGGTCCGGGAGTAAAGGTCAGCCAGATATCCAGCCTCTCGGACGACCTGGCACTCTCCCTTGCCACGTCGGGTGTAAGGATAGTCGCACCCGTTCCCGGCAAGTCCGCCGTGGGCATAGAGGTACCCAACCGGGAAGTCTCACCCGTTTCCCTGCGAGAGATTCTCGAGAGCAAGGAGTTCCGGGGGTCCAGGGACAGGCTGACCCTGGCCCTGGGAGCGGACATAACGGGCAAACCCCTTGTGGTGCGACTCGCGGACATGCTCCATCTCCTCATAGCCGGCTCCACGGGCTCGGGCAAGAGTATATGTATCAGGTGCCTGATCGCCAGCATTCTCTTCAAGGCGCGGCCGGATGAAGTGCGCTTCTTGCTCATAGATCCCAAGGTGGTGGAGCTCATGGCGTACAATGATGTGCCTCACCTCCTGTCGCCGGTGGTCACCGATCCACGGAAGGCTGCAGGCTGCCTGCACTGGGCCGTTAAGGAGATGGAACGCAGGTACGAGGAGTTCGCCGGGCGGGGCGTACGCGATCTCGCAGGGTACAAAGCGAAGATGCTGCGCGAGGGTGGACAGCACATGCCCCGCATAGTGGTCATCATAGACGAACTGGCGGACATGATGGCGGTGGCACGGGTTGACGTGGAGGATGCCATCCAGAGACTGGCACAGATGGCGAGGGCCGCCGGCATACACCTGGTGGTGGCCACCCAGCGTCCCTCGGTGGACGTTATCACGGGGGTGATCAAGGCCAATATTCCTTCCCGCCTCGCCTTCGCTGTTTCCGCGGGCGCAGACTCCAGGACCATCCTGGACACGGGAGGAGCTGAGAAGCTGGTCGGCAGTGGGGACATGCTGTTTTCACCGATCGGACGCGACAAGCTGATCCGCGCCCAGGGCAGCTACCTATCCGACGAGGATCTCGGCGTGCTCCTGGATTGGGTCAAGGATCAGGGGTCACCGGACTACTTGGAGGATGTTGTCGTGGCGGCGGAGAAGGCTGAGAGCGAGAGTCGTGATGAGGAGGCGGGCGGCGACTCCAAGCTGGACGAGGCCGTCGAGGTGGTCCTCGAGCACGGCGAGGCATCGGTGTCCATGCTCCAGCGGAAGCTGAGGGTTGGATACACCAGAGCGGGACGCTTGATGGATATAATGGAGAACCTCGGGGTTGTGGGCCCCCATCAGGGCCCCAAGCCGAGGGAAGTCCTGATCAGCAGGGCGATGTATGAGCAACAGAAGGAGCGGCAGGGTGAGGATCACAGCACCCCTGTTGATGCAGACAGACACTGAGATCGTTGTCGGATACCAGGTCCTGGTGAGGTGATGATTCTGGGTTCTCTGATATTGTTGATTCTTCGGATATACGTATTCTTCATGGCCGGCTTCTTCATCTACTGCCTCATAACGGTGCCCACGAGCAGCCAGTACATCACGAGATTGCGAAGGACAAGCACGAGTCGAAGGCAGAGACCTCGGTCACGGCCCGAGCAGCCGAAGGTCCGGTCCAGCTTCGACGAGGATGACCCGTGGGTGCAGTCCGCCCGCGAGGCGACGCCTCAGCTGACGGATCGGGCCTCAGGGGCACGGCGGCGGTGCGGAGAAGAGGCGACGTAAGCATTGGCACGCAGGGGCAGTAATGACGGTCAGTACCGAGTCGCTTACATTGCACGGGCCGGTATCATAGCGGCGCTTTATGTCATCCTGGTGTATTTCTTCCGTCCCATCAGCTTCGGCCCGGGACAGATCAGGGTTGCCGAGGCCCTGGCGGTCCTACCCTTCTTCGAGGCTGCTGCCGTACCCGGGCTCTTCGTGGGATGCTTCCTCGCCAATTTCCTGGGGGGTATGGGTGTCTATGACATCGTCGGCGGCAGCACCATAACCCTGGCGGCCGCCTACCTGACATATCGAGCCTCCCGGATACATTTCGGTATGCTGCCCCCGGTGCTCCTCAACGCCTTCGGAGTCAGTGCCTATCTGACGTACATATCGGGGATACCGTACTGGGCCCTGGTGGGGCAGATAGTGTTCGGACAGGCCGTCGCCGTCGGGGGCCTGGGCGGACTGCTGGCGATCACCCTGGTCCGCACCCGGGAGACCCTGGGTCTTCGCCGGCATTACTAGAAGCGAGGATGGAAGTGGATAGATGAAGGGGAGAGACGGGTTCTTTTCAAACTGGAGCAGGCTGATGATCGTTCTTTTCATCTCGATTTTCTTGATGCAGCTTGCTCTGGGTATGCAGCGAACAGCTTTTAACAACTTCGCAAACGATATCATCGGGGTCAGTCCCGCCCAGTTGGGGTTCGTGCAGTCGATCAGAGAGGTGCCGGGGCTGCTCACGGTGGTGCTCATCGGAGCGGTATCCTTTCTCAGTCAATCCTCCGTGGTGGGTATCTGCGGCATCTTCATAGCTATGGGGCTGGCGTTGCATTCGTTCTCCGCCACCTTCCTGCAGCTGCTCGGTGCTACCATCGTCCTGTCCATCGGCTTTCACATGCTGTATCCGATGCAGGGGGCCATGATTCTGTCCCTGAGCGCCAAGGGGGAAAAGGGCCTCCGCATGGGACAGTTTTCGGGAGCGCAGGCCGCCGCGTCCCTGGTAGCCATAGGCACCGTCTACCTGCTCGCTGAATGGTTCACGGATGTGACCTACTACCGCATAATCTTCTGGATCGCAGCCGTGATGGCCCTCATCGCCGGCGTCTTGATGCTGCTTCAGGGCAAGAGGGAAGGTAGAAATGAGGTGCGTGTTCCCACCTTCGTGTTCCGGCGGAACTACATGTCCTTCTACGTACTGCGCCTACTCACCGCGTCGCAGCGGCACGTCTTCAACACCTTCGCCGTGTTCCTGATGGTGCACGAGTACGGGATCAGCGTGCAGACGGTCGCGATCCTCATGGCGGTCAGCAACGGCCTGGCCATATACGTGCGTCCGATGATCGGACGTCTCGTCGATGCCTGGGGACCGCGCGGGACCCTTATCGCCGGATACAGCGTGGCCACGGGCACCGCCCTTGTCTATGCCTTCGTTCCTGTGCTGTACCTGCTCTACATAGCGTACTGTCTTGATGCCCTGGTTGCCGGCCTGGAGACTGCGATCAGTGTGCACCTTGACCAGATCGCCGACACTGCGGACATCGCCCCGAGCCTGGCCATGGGAAGCACAATAAATCATATTCTCGGCCTCATAATTCCCGTGGTCGGCGGCATGCTGTGGCACAGCCTCGGGTATCACGCTACTTTCATCATGGGAGCAGCCGTGACCCTGGTCTGCGTCATCTACAGCAGTACTCTAAAGCGCCCCGCCCAGGCGGCGGGTTGATACGGATGAGGATGTGACCTTGCGGATGAGATACAGACTTCTGGCCCTGGATCTCGATGATACGGTGTTAGGACCTGACAGGAAAGTGGGGAGGCGCGCCAGGGAAGTGATCCAAACCGCGGTGTGCAGAGAGGTCGTGGTGGTGCTGGCCACGGGGCGACCCTACTCCTCGGCGCGACTGTTCGCCCGACGACTCGGTATCACCGGACCCGTCATCGCCAACAGCGGGTCGGTGGTCAGGGACGCAGACGGCGCGGTTTTACGCGAGCTGAACCTTGACCCGGAGCTGTGCAGGGAGATCCTGAACTCCGCGGCCGCGGACGGGCTCCCTGCTTACGTATACACCCCGGAATCAATTCACTGTAACATCTCTCACGCGGCCGCAGAGCGGTATTCACGGATCCTGGAGGTGCCCATAGAGATCGACGATGACCTGGTGCGGGTCGTGGGTTCTGACGGGCTCGCCG
>PWUB01000280.1 GCA_003563755.1 Clostridia bacterium | reverse complement strand
CGCCAGGTCGTAGGTCCTCTCCGCCTGCTCAAGGGCGGCCTCAAGCTGCTGGATCTCCTCATCCCTGGCGCCGCTCTCCACCTGGGCCACCTGGGCCCTGGCAGCCTCGAGGGCTGCCTCGGCCTGGGCCTGCTGGGTCCTCAGATCACTGTCATCCAGTTGCACCAGTGCCTGTCCCTCCTCCACCCGGTCACCCATCTGCACGAAGACCTCCTGGACCTCGCCCGGCACCCTGGGGGTCAGGTCCACCGAGAGCCTGGGATTGACGCGGGCCGTCACCCGGGTCGTACGGAAGACATCGCGGCGTTCGACACCGACGACCTCGACGGCAACGGAATCAACGGACACATCCCCCTCCTCGTCTTCCGGCGGTGAGGGATAGGCGAAGGCGAAGTAGCCCACGCAGACAGCGAGCACGCTGATTCCCACCAGCCACCAGCGTCGTCTCATGGCGAAGGATGCAAAACGGGATGGGGATGCTGTCGTCACAGTTAGCTCCTCCTCCAGTTAGTGATCTTCATATCAGAACTGACTGGTCAGTTCTCTATGATTATAAGAGATTCCTGTCTCTGATGCCACGTCAATCGTTGAGTGGCCCGGACCTGCAGCCTCGACCCCGGGGCCAGCGCTCCCCCGGAGATGCACAGTTAGTATGTACCGGGCCTCCCGCGCCTGAACGTGAATGCTGACAAGTCCGTGGGCTCATATCACGAGGCTGCCCCCGGCTGTCGGGCGACAAGAGATGAGCTCGGACCCCTTGACATGCCCCCCGGGGGACATGCCACAATTTAGGTGAGGCCAATTACTGGGAGGAGAGATAAACCCTATATGCAACCCAAGGCCTTTGAGGAGAAACTTCGAGCCAGGGTATCAGAGTGCAAGAGTAGACTTGCCACCCTGACCGAACTCGCCGAAGAGAAGATAAAGCAGGAGGAGGACGGTCTGAACCTGGACGTAGATGTGACGGTGGACGACATCAAGGAGTCCATGCAACGGAGCCTGCAGGAGGCTGAAGCAGAGATCGACGGCCTCGACGAAGTTACCCTCGAAGCGTGGAAGACGCGTGGAGAAGAGATACGAACCCGGATCGAAGATCGGGTGGACGAGCTGACCGACCGTTTCGAGTCCCTTGCCGAGTCCCTGAAGGAGCAGTAAGCCTGGTGCAGACTATCACCGGAGATGGGAACCGGCCCCAGCGAAGCCGCGTCCCCCTCCGGATATATCCGCCGCCGGCTCAAGAGTCGGCGGCGGAGTGTTGTTTGGGGACCATCTCTTCAAACAGCGACCGGCACCGGTGCTTCCCAACGGCCTGTGGCCGGGAGTAAGGCAGCTACGTAGCGCCGCCATTTGCTGGAGGGTGCGCGCCCAGGCCGCTGGCCTTGACAGCTCACTGCGGGCCCTTGCTATCCTGAAGGGTGACTGCTTCATCAGTGTGAATACGGGGAGGAGTAAACCTTGATCCTGCTGGAGATTCTCCTGTCAGTGATCGTGGCGTTTGCGTTGTATACCATTATCATCGGTTTCTCAGGACTCTTCACCCCGCCGTTGGAGCCCCCACCCGCTCCCGAAAAGCGTTTCTGCGTGATCATCCCCGCCCACAACGAAGAGCTCGTGATCGGCGAGCTTCTGGGCAGTATCCGGCAGCTCGAATACCCACAGCACCTGTATGATGTGGTGGTGGTGGCCGACAACTGCACGGATTGTACGGCCGAGATGGCCCGCAGGTCGGGCGCAGCGGTCCTGGAGCGGACGGATTCCGAAAGGCGCGGCAAGGGCTACGCTGTGCGGTATGCCCTAGACCGGCTGGGCTTTTTGGACCAGGACACAGAGCCTGCCTCCCACGATGCCGTGGTCCTGTTCGATGCAGACAACCTGGTCAAACCCAATTTCCTCGAAGTCATGAACGCCCGGCTGCTCGCCGGAGAGCACCTCATACAGTGCTTCGTGGACAGCAAGAACCCGACCGACACCTGGATAAGCAGCGCCTACAGCATCATGTTCTGGCTGAACAACCGCTTCACGCTACTGGCGCGGCACAACCTCGGGCTGAGCGCGGTGTTCATGGGAACGGGGATGTGCATCTCGGCGTCGGCGCTCCGTGATGTCGGGTGGAACACGAAGACCCTCACCGAGGACCTGGAGTATTCCATCCAGGCGGTGGAGCTCGGATACAGAACCCGCTACACCCACCATACCTGCATATACGATGAAAAGCCCCTGACCTTCGCCGCCTCCTGGCGCCAGCGCCTGAGGTGGGCCAGGGGACAGCTGAATGTCCTCTTCGTGTACGCACCGCGGTTGATCACCGCCGGCCTGACCCGACCCTGCATAGTGCGGCTGGAGGCGGGTACTCGCATATGCCAGCTGCTGGTCCTGCTGGCAGCACCTCCTGTCATGTGGCTTTACTACGGGTTCCTGGGGGCGGACGGCTTCGCGGGCCACGTGGTGAGCAGCATCCCGGCCCTTCCCCTCGTCATGACCTACCTGCCCTATTTCTTCCTGG
>PWUB01000179.1 GCA_003563755.1 Clostridia bacterium | reverse complement strand
TGGGGCGGGAGGAGCGGGTCGCCGAAAAGCCGGTGATCCGGCCTCCCGCCTTCATCATCCCGTGTATCCTATCGCCCGGCGGGGCTCATCCTAGCTCTATGAAACGTAGAGATATTCTCTGGGTGATTCGTCCCGTGCAGGGGGGCATGAGAACTCACGTGAACAGGGTGCTCGGGTGCCTGGATTCACGGCGCTGGAGGGTTACCGTCGCTTCATGCCAGAGCAGAAAGGAAGTCCTCAGAGGTGCAGCTCCCCGGGCAGTCGACGGCTGGGTGCACCTACCGCCGGGGTGGACCGGCTCTCTGGTGGCCCTGGTTCGGGCTGCCCTGAAGCTCCGGCGGGTGTCCGGTGGGGTCAGCCTCTGTCACGCCCACGGACTGCGGGCGGCCGTGCTCGTACGCGTAAGCAGGATGGACATCCCCACGCTCATATCCCTGCACAACCTCCTCGGAGGGGCCATCTCCGTCGGTGCGGCAAGGCTGCTGGCTGATCATCCGGCGACCCGTGTGCACGCCGTGTCGCATGCGGTGGCCAGGAGCCTTCATCCGTGGTCCGTCGAGGTAATTCCCAACGGATGGAGGCAAGTGCTCAACGTTGAACGGAGAACGGGAGGTCCGTGCCGCCTGCTCTGTGTGTCCAGGCTCTCGCCCGAGAAGGGAGTTCACCTGCTCCTTGAGGCACTCGGCCGACTCGATGAGGACAGCTGGGTCCTGGAGGTGGTGGGGGACGGACCTATGCGCCGCACACTCGAGAGGCTCTCTGACAGCATGGGTCTATCAGGCCGCATTGAGTTTGCCGGGTGGGTGCAAGACGTCACCCCGTACTATGCCGGCGCCGACATTCTGGTGGTTCCGTCTCTCAGGGAGGGTGCCGGGCTGGTGGTTGCCGAGGGTATGAGTGGTGGCCTCGCAGTGGTTGCCACGACGGCGGGCGGCATACCGGAGATGATAACTCACGGCAGAACGGGATGGCTGGTGGAGCCCGGGGATGCGGAGCAGCTGGCGCGTGCCCTCCAGGCCCTGATGTGCAATCCCGATGAGCGGTGGGGGATGGGAGAGGCCGCGCGGCAGGAGGCGGAGAGGAGACCGCGCTGGGAGGACACGGCCGAGGACATACAGTGTATCTACGAGGATCTCATAGGCGCGTGAGGAAGGACTGGGTTTTCGCATGTTCTGCTGCCTTCGACACCCTGACTTGGCCCTGGCCCTGCTGCTGGGCATCCTGGTAGCCGTGGGTTCCGTTGGATCCTACGTCGGCTGGGCTGATCTCGCCTCGACCACTGACATGCTTCCCCTGGGAGGTGCAGCCGATCATTCACGGGCGGTGCTGATCCTGGTGCCCGGCCTGGCGGACACCGTGTTCGGTGGGGAGAGTCCGCTGGCTACGAGCCTGCAAGACTTCAGTGCGGCCCTGGTGAATGTCAGGACGGGGGGAGGGCGAGCTGAAATCGACGCCGCGGCGACCATATCAGCGGGGGCCCGGGCCGTCGGTGTGTCTGAGCTGATCATCGCGGCCGCTTCAGACCCGGTATTTCACGATCCCCACCGGGCTGCTGAGGAGGTCTTTTCCGCCTGGTATGGTGTGCAGCTGCCGGCTGGTGGAGGGGCCGTGCTTGACTTTCCCCGCCTGAGCGAGGCCCAGGGGCGTCTCGATCACCCGGTGCGCCTGGGTGCCCTGGGAGGCGCCTTCAGGAGGGCGGGGTTGAAGACTGCCTTCGCGGACGCATCTTTGTCAAAAGGCGCCGGCATCCTCAGCGCCGTTGATGAGACGGGGGTGGTCGACCTTCTCTACGGCCCCGACGTAACATCCGTAGCGGACATCGCCTCGCCCTCGGGCAGGCGGACCGAGTGGGGCCTCATAGCCGGCCATTACGAGCACCTTGCACCCGATGTCGGCCTGCTGGTGGTGGAAGCGGGCGACCTCGCTGCTTCGAGTTCGTGGATGCCTCCCTCTCTCATCGACGTATCGGCGCGCCGGTTTCTTGACGATCTCAGCTCCTTCGCCCACGGCCTGGCCCACCACGACGACCAGCCCATAGTGTTGATCCTCGATCCCCTACCCGACGAGGAAGGTATGGGGTTGGTTCTGACCCCACACGCTGGATCCCATCTTCTGGCCAGCCCCACGACGCGGCGGCCGGGCGTGGTCTCGCTGCAGGACATCGCAGCCACCCTTGCACGGGTCACCGGGCTTTCCTCCGAGCCAGGGTTCGGCCGTCCCATCGGGGTCAGCACCGTTGAGATAGCCAGTCCCCTCGATCACCTCGCCCGGCTGCGCAGGGCCGTGGCGGAGGCCCAGTTTCTGCGCGCCCCGCTTGCGCAGACCATGTCGGCCCTCGTGGTGATCATCTCCATCGTCCTTTTCGTGACCCTCATGTGGGCACCAGGAAGGTTCCCCCTCGCCAGTCGGTGTCTCGGTGCGGTGAGTCTTCTGCCCCCTGCCGCCTTCCTGGCGCCCGGAGTCGTGGCGGCATCATCCATGTCCCTGGCATGGGGAACGATCATGGTGTGGGTATCGCTCATCGT
>PWUB01000159.1 GCA_003563755.1 Clostridia bacterium | reverse complement strand
GCAAATATGTTCGCATCGAAGAGGCGCCGGCTGAACCGCGCCGATTCTCCGGCGTCCCCGATCATGACCGGAGTTATCGGCGTCTGGGTCTGCCCGGTGTCGAAACCGATCTTGCGTATTTCCTCCTGGAAGTAACGGGCGTTATCCCACAGCTTCTGCACCAGCTCGTCGCTGGCCATCAGCTTCTGCACCGAGGCCAGGTTGGCCCCCGCCTCGGGCGGCGTCAGGGAGGAGCTGAACAGGAAGGGCCGCGCCCGCTGCTGCATGTACTCGATCAACCGGGCATCGGCGGCAATGAACCCGCCGACGCATCCCATGGCCTTGGACAGGGTACCCATCTCCACGTCGATGCGGCCGTGCAGGCCGAAGTGGTCCACGATACCGGCACCGTGGGATCCCAATACTCCCTCGCCATGGGCATCATCAACCATGGAGATGCACCCGAACTCCTCGCACAGATCCGCCACTCCGGGCAGGTCGGCCAGGTCACCGTCCATGCTGAACACGCCATCGGTGACGACGAGCTTGCGGCAGTCCAGGTCGCGATCGGCGTGCAGCATCTCCCCGAGGACCTGGGTGTCCAGGTGGGGATAGACCTTGATCTCCGCCCGGCTCAGCCGGCACCCGTCGATGATACTGGCGTGGTTGAGCTCGTCACTGTATATGACATCGTCGCGGCTCACCAGCAGGGGAATCACCGCCAGGTTGGCGTTGAAACCGGACTGCACCACCATGGATGCCTCCCGGCCCTTGAATTCGGCCAGGGTACGTTCCAGCTCCTCGTGTATGCTCATGGTACCGGCGATGCTCCGCACTGCACCGGGGCCGACACCGTACTCCCGGATGGCCTCGATAGCAGCCTCCTTCAGATCCTCGTCAGCGGCCAGCCCGAGGTAGTTGTTGGAGCACAGGTTGAGCTTCTCCTCGCCGTCGATGACGACCCATGCCCCCTGCTGCCCGTCGAGCACTCGTATCACGTTGTACAGGTTATTCTCTCTCAGCTCCGCCAGCTGTTCGTGTACAAAAGCGAGAGCATCTCGTTCATCCATGGATGAACCCCCCTCTGTCAGGTTGCGTTGCCTGGTCTGCAGGCAAAGCTGCAGTTCTGGATTGAGGCTAGTTCTCAGTATCTAAAGTATACCATCACCGGAACAAATCTTCATGGACGAGGAGCACCCGGCCCTACATACTTATATACGGTGGCGGTGGGTCTAAGAGGTCGATATGTAATTGTATGAAAGATTGCCATAGCAGGTAACTTCCGGTTCCGCCGCCCAGCCCGAGATCTCAGGAGGGATCACATGAACCCGAAAGGATATCAACAGTCACTGATCCTGGTACTGATCATCGCCCTGTCCGTCGTCTTCACGGGCGCCTGCGCCGGGGTTAGGGTGCCGGACGAGCCTAACGGCTCCGGTGATACTCCGGCGGTGGGTGGGGAGCTGGTATACGGCATCACGGGAGAACCGGTCATTCTCAACCCCATTCTGGCCACCGATACCCCCTCCAGCTTCATCAACGTCCGTGTCTACGCCGGCCTGGTCAGGGCCGATGAGGATCTGCAGATGCAGGCCTACGTCGCTGAGTCGTGGGAATATTCAGAGGACGGCCTGGAATGGACGTTCCACCTGCGCGACGACGTGTATTTCCATGACGGTGAACAGCTGACGGCTGACGACGTTGTCTACACTTACATGTCGATACTGCATCCCGACTACACCGGGGTGCGCGCCAGTCTCTTCAGGTCCGTCGAAGAGGTCGTTGCCGTCGATGAGCTGACGGTGAAGTTCATACTGTCTGAACCCTACGTCCCCCTGCTCACCAACCTGACGATGGGCATCCTGCCTTCTCACCTGTACGAGGATACTCCCGTCGCCCAGATGAGGGAAGTGGATGCCAACGCGGCGCCCGTGGGTGCCGGACCCTATATCTTCAAGGAGTGGGAGGCCGGGCAGTACCTGGTCATGGAGCAAAACCCCGACTTCTTCCTCGAGGGCCCCTACATCGAGACCGTTCACGTGCGCCTGTACGGGGACGAGCAGGTCGTCCTGGCGGCCCTGGAGGCCGGCGACATCGACTTCATGGGTTCCATTCCGCCTGACGAGGTTGACAGACTCATGGACGACTACGCTGACCGCTTCGAGTTTCACTACCTGCAGCAGAACGGCTACACCTACATCGGCCTGAAGCAGACGGATCCCATCGTCGACGATGTGCGGGTCCGCCAGGCTCTCATGTACGGGATCAACCGCCAGAGCATAGTGGACAACGTGCTCAACGGCCTGGGAACGGTCATGAACTCCAACCTGCCCCCCTTCTCGTGGGCCCACAACCCGGACCTCGATCCCTACGAGTTCAACCCGGAGCGGGCCGAGGAGCTTCTCGAGAAGGCCGGATGGACGGACTTTGACTCCGACGGAATCCGCATGAACTCCGACGGTGAGCGTCTCAGCGTCACCACGGTGACCAACACTGGAAACACCATCAGGGAAGACATCCTGCTCATCGCCCAGCAGAACCTGGCGGAGATCGGG
>PWUB01000258.1 GCA_003563755.1 Clostridia bacterium | reverse complement strand
CGACCGATGGCTTGAGGAACGCCGGCGGATACTGGAGATGAATTTGGAGTTCCGGGCACATTCTACCCGGGGCGGAGCGAGAGAGAGAGCGACAGCCTCGGACCTGGAGGCGCCTGAGTAATAACTCACCCAAAGGAGAACCATGGCAGAAGAACTAGAGAACAAGGAACGTGACGAGGCTCAGGAGACCCCCGAGTCGACCGAAGCCCCCGGGGAAGGCTCCAACAACGTCCCCACTCCCGACGAGCTGACGGTCCTTAAGGCCCAGCTCGAAGACGAGCACCAGGTCTTGGCCGACGCCCAGGCCCAGCTCACCGAGCGGGACGACAGGATCGCCGCCCTGCAGGAGGAGCTTAACCAGGAGAAGAGCCAGCGCGAGCTCACCCTGGCGGACCTGCACGACGTCAAGGAGTCGCACGACGCCGCCGTGGCCAAGTACCTGGAGGCGGTCAAGGCCGCCAACCCCCTCTTGCCCGGAGACGTCATCGCCGGGGAGTCGATCGACCAGATCGACCGGTCCCTGGCCACCGCCCTGGCCATCGCCGGCGCGGTGCAGGCCAACCTGGCCGCCGAGGCGCAGAACAACCGGGTCCCGGCCGGCGCGCCCACCCGGACGGTCAACCTTGAGGGCCTCACACCCGACGAGCTGATTCGGCTCGGACTATCACAGTCATAAGGAGGAACTAGCTAATGAGTTTGACCCTAATCGAAGCGAGCAAGCTATCAAATGATATGCTCTTGAGGGGCATCATCGAGCAGACCATCCTCGACAGTCCCATCCTTCAAGAGCTTCCCTTCATCCAGATCGTCGGCAACAGCCTCCGCTATAACAGGGAGGCGATCCCGCCGGCCGCCGCCTGGCACGCACCCCTGGCCGCCTGGCCGGGCGCCATCCCTCAGCGGTTCGAGGACATGCAGACCACTCTGGCCGTCCTCGGCCAGGACGCCGACGTCGACCACTTCATCAAGGCTACCCGGGCCGACGTCCAGGACGTCGAGGCCGTGGCCATCGCTCAGGTGGCCAAGGGCGTCCGCATGGGCTATGAGGACATGTTCATCAACGGCGATCCCGTGGTGACCCCCAACCAGCCCCAGGGCCTCCGGGTCCTGATCGGCGGCACCGCCTGGACGGCGCTCACCGTTGTCGCCCTGGGCGACTTCATGGTTCCCACCGCAGGCCTTGAGAACGGCTTCCGTTACGAGTGCACGACCGCAGGGACCACCGATGTCGCGGAGCCCGCCTGGCCTGTGGTCCACGGCGATACTGTCGTAGACGGCACCGTTACCTGGACCTGCCGTTTCGGCGGCCACCTGGCGGCCGGATTCGACGGCGCGGTGTTGACCCTACCCATGCTGGACCAGCTCATTGACAATGTCCGGGGCGGCAAGCCCGACATGCTGCTCATGAGCAAGCGGAGCCGCCGTCAGATCGTCAACCTGGCCAGGGCTGCCGGCAGCAACCTGGAGATCGGCGAGGGCAAGCTGGGCCAGATGGTACAGCTCTATAACGGCATCCCGGTCCACGCCAACGACTGGATCCCCGACGACCTGGTGGTCAACGCCAGCGGCCCCAACTGCTCCCTGATCTTCGCGCTGACCCTGGGCCCCGGGGGAGTCTGCGGACTGAGCAGCCCGGAGATGCTGCAGTACGAGCGAATTGGCATGCTTGAGAACTTCGACGCCGCCCGCACCCGCATCAAGTGGTACTGCGGCCTGGCGCACTTCTCAGCCGTCAATAACGCCATGCTGGCCGGAGTCATGTAAGGCCCGCTGTGAGTTAGTCGAAAGGAGAACTGCGAATGGCAATACGAATCTACGATGACACAGGCCAACTCCGGGAGCTGCACCCCATCGAGAACAATGAGGACCTGGCCGCGCTTATCCAGAACCTGGCGGCCGGGGATATCCTCTATTTCGATGGCACCAACATCGTCCGGCTGCCCATCGGCACGATCGGACACACCCTTCGTGTCAACGCGGCCGGCGACGCCCCCGAGTGGCAGGCGTAATCGACCACTACCCGCATCTCCTTCGTTGGCCAGGGCAGTGACCACGGGGGGAGGGCGAATCGACCCGCCCTCCCCCTGGCCCTGGCGGAGGAGCTGCAGTAAAGGAGGAATAGATGAACCTGAATCAGATGAGAGGCAGGGTCCGGGAAGACCTGATGGACACCGATCCGGCGACCCAGCTCTGGGCCGACGCCGAGATCGAGAACATGATCCAGCGGGTTGTAGGGGAGTACTCCCTCCGGGCCCCCATCGAGCAGCAGGACGACGTGGCCACCACCATCGCCGACCGGGAGATCGACATCTCCGCCTTGACCGATCTCATCAAGGTGGTGTCGGTGGAGTGGCCCAGCGCCCAGACGCCCCCGTTCTACCAGCGCTTTCAGTATTGGGCCGGCCATCTTACCATTCCCGTTGACGGCGACGGCACCGATGCCGTGATCCGCTGGCTGAAGCGCCACGAGCTGACCGCCCTGGCCACCACAATCCCGGAAGAGCACCAGGAGCTCGTTATCCTGGGCGCCACCGGCT
>PWUB01000324.1 GCA_003563755.1 Clostridia bacterium | reverse complement strand
TATATGTGCCTGAATGCGAGTGGGTGCCCTATCCAGGGGGGGTCTCCCCGGAGGACCTGGAGATCCACTCCTACCTGCCGGAGGAAGGTGATGCGGGGGTCCGGTGCGGGGAGTGTGGCGCGGAATATGCCTTTCGGGACGGGCTGTTCCGCATGACGGCTCATTACCTGCATTCGGAAAGGGAAGAGGAGTGGCGCGGCGAATATGACGAAATGGCGGAGGAGTACGACGCCAGCCTGGCGCTGCAGATGAAGTGGCTGGGGGTTGACGTGGAGGCGGTGCAGCGCCGGCTGATGGAGGCCCTGGGATTGAAGTCGGGGATGCGAGTGCTGGAGGTGTCCGTCGGCACCGGGCGGAACCTGCCGGACATCGACCGCTGGCTGCAGGGTGAGGGCTGCGTGGTGGGGCTGGACATATCCACGGGAATGATGGAGGTGGCTCGCGGAAGGCTGGCCGAGCTGGGGGTGCGAGCCGGTCTGCTCGAGGCCAACGCGGCAGCCCTGCCCTTTGCGTCCGGAGAGTTCGATGCCGTGCTGCACGTCGGCGGTCTGAATACCTTCGCGTACGAGGGACGGGCCCTGGCCGAGATGGTGCGCGTGGCTACCCCGGGCGCCCGGATCGTGGTCTGCGACGAGGGGGTGCCGGACTCGATGCGCGGGGATTCGTGGTACGAGACGATTATGCAGGCCAACACCCTGTACCGCGAGAGGCCCCCGGTTGACCTGGTGCCTCACTCTGAGATCTCCGAGTTCCGGATGGGCTGGGGAGTGCGGAACCTGTACTATGTGCTCCGGATGAGGAAACGCTGAGTGAACGCTGCGGGGGAAGGGGCGGTTTTCCTCCCATAGTCGGCGTCAATTCGGCGCTGCTTTCGATTGCACACTCCGCTGCGGATAGTTATAACATGGATCCGGCAAGTGAGGTCTGAACTCCAGGAGGTCAACGGTTTTCGTCATGATCTGGATCATCCAGATGTCGTGGTGAGTCTTGGGACGGTCTTCATTTGGCAGGGGTGGCATGATATGGAGGGCTCGAGGATGTTTTTGAGCAGGCTCGGCCGGAGAGGTAGGCCTGAACTCTTTGCCGGTGGGGGTCTGGTCAGGCCGCTCGAGGTTTCAAGTGGGCGGCGATGATGTGCAGGAAGGTGTCGAGTTTTTGTTTGATGCTCAGGATCACCGACTCCAGCCACCGGTTGGCGGCCAGCCGGATGTACCCCCCGGAGACCACCACATTGCCCGGTACGCAGAAGATCCTGCGTCGCAGAGTGTTCGCCCGGTAGGTTTTTGTCTCTTCGGGCATGACCGCACTCTTCATCCAGTTGAGCAGGTTGTAGGCGATTGCCTTGATCAGGGCGTAGGCCCGGTTCTGAAACAGGGTGCGCTGGCTCTGTTGATCCATCGCGAATCCGTCCTTGAGTTCATCGATCCGGTTCTCCACGGTGCACCGCTGATTGTAAAAGCGCCAGACCTTCTCGGGAGGACCCTCCAGGTTGGTGCAGATCACCTGGTGCTTCAGGCCCGGCACCACCTTCTGCCCCGTCCTGCGATCGTACTGCTCGCGGATGAACACAAACCGTCGATCTTTCTTCCAGCCGGAGAGGGGAATGCGCAACTCAGATACACAGTAGTTTTCATCGAGTTGCTGCCACATACTCATGCGGTCTATGTAGTCGATACAACCCTGCAGTCTCTTTGTCTTTTTGACCTTGCACGCATATAGAAGCTGCCGGTCCTCCAAAAACGAGAAGGTGGTATCGGACGAAAAGCCCGCATCACAGCGTACCCCCCTCACCACCCACTTGTGCGGCAGGGCCCGTTCGCAGTCGATGAAGAACTCCTCGAATCCCTCGGTGCCCCGCATGCTGCCGGGAGAAAGCTCCAGGTTGATGATCTCGTCCGAACCTCCCAGGAAAGCCACCCTGCTGCTGTAAGAAGGGCGACCGCGGTACCGGGGGTTGTAACCCACGTGACCCCCGCTCTGCTCACCGAAGAGGGTGATCACCGTATCATCGATGTCTATCCATACCTCCCGGGGCTGTTCCGTGTGAGACTTCGCCTGAAGCAGTCTACGGTTGAGGCTGATGAGTTCCTCTACGTGCACCGCGTTCAGTTCGGAAAGCATCCGCCGAAAGGTGCGCTCATCGGGGAAGCGGTCGATGCCCTTGACCCTGTGATATCCGGGATCCTTTTGCAGCATCTCGCTGTGGGTGAACCTGGATGCCCCGAGAATGTTGGCATCCACCAGCATCTCCAGCAGGTCTTCGGAGGAGTATACGCTGTTTGTCCCCTTCGGTTTGTCAAACTCCTCGGCGATCATCTTTGAGAAACCAACAGCCCGTTTGAAGGTCTCCACCAGGGCGAAGCTGCCGAAGGCGGTGGTGTTACGATTATCGAAACGGAACTCCATGTTGACATCGCGAAGCTGCTTTTCGAGGGCGTTTCTGTCCTTCCCGACTTTCGCCGGGGAGAATACTTCTTCGAATCTGACTTGTGTGAGGTCCTGCTCTTCTGTTACTATCATCTTGAGGGCTCCTTTCTACCGAATACTCGGT
>PWUB01000130.1 GCA_003563755.1 Clostridia bacterium | reverse complement strand
GATCAGTCCACCTTCTCGAGGTGCACGTCTATACGGTTGTAGTAGAGACGTGTCCTGCCCTCGAAGCCGGAGTCGGTGCCCACGAAGATCCAGAGGTTTCCGTCCGCATCCGACTTGATCTCCAGGGGACTAGTCAAATTGTCCAGGGTCTTCAGCTCGTACACATCGAATTCGCCGCATTCGACCTTGGCCACGTCTCCTATGCGCAGGGCGTTGTCGCCGTCCTCGTTCTGCCGTCCCTTGTCCACATTCAGTACGTAAAACGGAACGTCGGCCTCGATGATCTCCATGGGAACGGGCTCCACGTCAGCGGCCCCGACTTTTACCCACACAGCCTCACCGGGAGGGCCACCAGCTCCGACGGCACCCGCGGGAGCATCCGTGGCAAACTCCACCTCAAAGGCTATCCGGTAGGTGGTCTCGGGCTCGATCCCGTCGTCGGCTGTGAGCAGCTTCTTAACGTACATGAACAGGTCGTCGCTGCGGTTCTGACCGCTGAGCATCAGGGCGTTACCGTGCTCGGCCAGTTCCTCCGGGAGGGGCTCGTACCCGAACTCCAGCTCGTACATGTCCTCGTCATAATCCACCGGGAGATCGGTGAAATCACCGGTCCACCCCTCGGCGTCCTCGTCGAAGGTGTAGCTGAAGGAGAGGGTGGGAACCAGGTCTGTATCACCAACGATATCGGCGAACCTCCAGACGACGGAGACGGACTCGGAGCGCTTCAGGCCCACGTTGGGACGGAAGGTGCCGTCGGGATACCCGAAGAGCAGACCCCGCTGTACCGCCGCGGCCACCCATCCGGCCGCGAGGGCCGGCATGATCTCATCGGCATCGGTGAAGGTGAGTTCCTCGGCAACCGGATCCAGTCCCGCCGCGAAGGCCGCCATCACCGCCATCTCCAGGCGGGTGATGGTCTCATCGGGACCGAAGGTATCGCCGAGGTCCATCTCCGGCATCCACCCGTGGGCCACGGCCCACCTGAGGTAGTCGGCAACCCAGTGATCCCTGGCATCGATGAAGGGGATCTGTACATCCTCATCGACGGCGAGATCCTCGCCGGCCTGGGACGCCACCAGCATCTTAACGAACTCCGCCCTGGTCACGGTTCTCTCGGGACGGAAAGTGCCGTCCTCATAGCCGTCTATGAACCCGGCCCCGATCCCCCGCCGGATGGACGCCTCCGCCCAGTGTCCGGAAACATCCGAAAACGGCAGGGACCGCCGGCCGAACCGGATGGGAACGCGTACCTCTCGTATGCTGCCATCGGCGGCATCCTCGACCCGTCCGATGACCATGCCGTGGGGGCTGGAGTAGGCGGGCAGGCTCACCACCACGGCGAACTCGGCCCACGCCGGCCCGCCCTCGGCCACGGTGATCACGTCCTCGCTGAGATGGTCGTGACCGTCCTCGACGACCAGTTCGAAGGTCGCCTCATAGACCCTCGCGCGACCCCATACCACCAGGGGGTTCGAGACGGGCTCATCTTCGGGATCCGCAACGCGCAGGATTATCTCGGGATCATCGTCCGAGGGCTCTCCGAGCTCGTCACCGAACCAGGAGGCTCCCCGAAAATTGACGGTTATCGTTTCAAGACCCGCATCCAACTTGATCAGCTGGTATGGGTAAGTGAGGGCCTGGGTCACAATATCGTCGGGCCCCGGTTCCTCCAGCACGACCGATACCCCGATCCCGCCGGTGTAAGCATGGTCAACCAGATCCACGTCAACGGTGAATCCCCCCGTAGGTTTCTCACCCCATGCCACCAGGAGGTATCTCACCTCACCAGCAGGAAGCACATACACGCCACGGTCGCGGCAGTTATCATTGACCCACACAGCCACCTCGGCGGCAACGTCCGCCACATCGACTTCCTCCCACGATATGGGCGCAATCCCGGCCGCCGCCGGGGGAGCTGCAAAGGACACAACCATCAGCAAACAGAGAGTCAATGCTGCAATCCTAATCTTCGCCACCCCAATCATCCCCTTTCCGGAGAATGATGTCCTCCGCATCCATCGCTTCGTCACCGGACCACCTATTTCCTGCCTCCGCGCATCCTGAACACCCGTCATCAATCCGTTCCACTCCATCCCGGCCCCGATTGCCGCCGCAGCTGATGCAGAGGGAGCTGGCAGCATCCGTCCTCGAGGGGCCCTGCACCGGCGGCTCTTTTCCGCAAATCCAGTGGGTAGACGGACTCACGGTCTGGATGTTCCGCGGTGCCGTTGACGATATATCTCCGCTGGTGAATCTCGCACTTGCTTTGCCATTATTTTCTGATGACTGCACGTCCCGGACTCTCACGCTCAACGCATCAGAACCCGGACACACCCTCCCGAAGCACGGACATCTCCCACCCGTCAGTCAGGGGGATTCAGCACCTGGACGAACCCGGCCGGGCCCGGGGCCTCACCCGGGTCACTGAGCATCT
Source organism: Clostridia bacterium (assembly GCA_003563755.1). Next base: position 123 of record PWUB01000130.1, on the reverse strand, counting down.
CCAGGGTCTTCAGCTCGGACCAGGGGACCAGCTGGTCGTCGTAGTGGGGGCTGGCAGGATGCCCGGACACCCCGTAGGGGACCACCCAGCTGCTCCGTGATCGCTCCCCCAAATCAAAGATAT
>PWUB01000216.1 GCA_003563755.1 Clostridia bacterium | reverse complement strand
GGCGGTGGGATTCGCGGGCGGCGGGCCCGTGAATCTGACCTTGTCGATCTGTGCGATGTCACCGACCCTGTGGTACCAGGCAACATCGTCTATTGCCTTCGAGAGGGCGTGAAATGCGTGGGCCATCCGGGCCTGCTGCTCCCGGAGCATCATGATCTCTTTCTGCATGTCATCCATGAGCAACCTCCTTAATCTGGCTCACTATCCTGTAGGCGGCCGGGGTTGATGGGAGTTCCCGGCAGCGGTCCGCACTCGGCGAAGCACGGAGTGGTCTGAGGCATAATGTTCGACGGATGATGCGGCAATCCTCTAAGATTTACGGTGATCCGGTGCTGTGGACGGGGCCTCAGGCCCGGGATCATCCGGCGGAGCCATCAGCGCTCGAGGGTCTTCGCGTACCCGGCAGCATGCAGGAGTGCCCCTATACCCATGCCCACGAGGTTTCTGATCGGTGTGTTCACCACCTCGTAGTTTTCGTGCAGGAAGCGGTCGTACTCCAGCAGCTTGTCGTGGGCTTTCGAACGCAGCTCCTCCATCGCTGTGCTGCCCGTTGCCCGGTGTTCCTCGTCGAGCATCTTGAACATCCCGCCCAGGGGGAACATCCTGTAGATGTCGTCATGCCCCTCTATCCCGATCTTTTCCGCCACGGTGATCCTTCTCGAATGGATCGCGGGATCGAACTCGAAGGGCGGGTTGCTGACGTTGGTGTAGCCGGCGATGAGGGGTTCGATGTTTTCCTCGGTCATCCTCCGCCACGGAGTCTCCTTCTCCAGGTGGGGCTGTGCCTCGCTGTAGAGCTCGAGCAAGAACCGCTGCGCCTCATACGTAACTTCGTCGGCGTAGCCCAGGGCTTCACCTAGGGTGGAGCCGCTCTGTCGGTCATCGAGCATCCTGGGATCGTACCATAGGCAGCACTCCGGGATGATGATGAAGGCATCAGGATTGCAAACCTGCACGTATTCGTAGCTGTCCGAGCCCCTTATGGGCTCGAGATTCCGGTTTCCGGCGGCGTGATGACGCACCCAGTTTCTGGCCGGCTGAAGGTAGGCGGCGTGCATCACTCCCGGCGCCAGCATGGTTCCCGGGCGCTTCCTGAGGAATATGTCGAAACGCTTCGCCACGTTCTGAAGGTCCGCGTAGAGCTGTGGGCACGGATGGGGCACCATGTAGCTGATCCCGCCCCACTTCATCATGTGCAGGGCGCTGAGGAAGCTCACTCTGACCTCGTCGAAGATCCTCATCATCGACCTTGTTTCCGGGGTGGGGGAGTTCAGATCCAGCGGCCCGTACCGGAAGGGGAAGCAGCCGTCGGGGGTGATGCTGTGGGGGGTGCGGTAGTAGTTGAGGCTGAAGTTCAGGGGCGTGAGCGGTCCCCTCTGAAATCCCTCGTTGAGCCGTGCGGCGTCCGGGTCGCTGCACTTGATGAGATACCAGGTGTAGTCCATCGCTTCCGTGAGATCGGGGTTCTGCACGAGGGCCCTGCTGAAATAGGTGAGGAGGTTTCCGCCGTAGGGTTCTTCACTGTTGGGGAAGCCGTGGACGAAGGCGTTGTAGCGGCCGTCACCGATCTTCAGACAGTAGATGGTCTCGCCCCGGGTGGAGGGGCCAAGCTCCATCAGCTGCACCCGGTCCGGGTACTCCTCAGCCAGCCGGCGTGACTCCTCGTTCTGTTCGTCCACGGTCAGAAACCCCTCCCACTCGGGGACGTTGTCGAGTATGGGGGAAAAGTCGAGCACGTCATTACCTCCCTCAATATGTGTTCGGTGTCAGCGGACGGGGTCGCCTGCCGTGTGGTGCCTCGTCCGTGCCCATGGGTGGTCACTCGTCGCTCTCACCGGAGAGCCGGGCACCTGCCTCCTGAAGCATCCTCCTCACATGAAGCTGGTACGGGCACCGCTCCTCGCATTCACCGCAGTCCAGGCAGTCGTCGATGGACACCTCCAGCTCCCGGTACTGCTCTCGGGCCCAGTCCTTGGCGAAATACGACGTGTAGTAGCGGTCGAAACGGAAGACATCGGGTATGTCCAGTCCCACCGGACAGGTACCGCAGTATCCGCACCTCCTGCAGAACTCCTTGCCCAGTTCGTCTCCCTCGGCCTTCAGTTCGGCCATATCCCTGTCGGTGAACTCGATCTCCTCGCATCCCACGGCGGCGTTCTCCTCGACCTGCTCGGGGGAGTCCATCCCCGGGATGGCCGTGGAGACCGGGTGCGAGAGCACGAAGCGGAGAGCCCGGGATGCAGACTCGACGAGCCCGCCGCAGAGGGGCTTCATGACGATGATGCCCATGTCTCTCTGCGTAGCTTGCGGTATGATATCGCGAAACAGCGGGTGGTCGATGATGTTCAGAGGCATCTGCACGCTCTCGAACAGGCCCGTCTCCAGGGCAGGGATGAGAACCCTCGGTCGGTGACCGGAAACTCCTATGTGCCCTATCTTGCCCTCATCCCGGGCCCGGGTCAGTGCCTCCATGGCTCCCCCGGGTGCCAGGACCCGGTCCATGTCGCCCTCCCGGGGGTCGTGAACCTGGTAGAGATGTATGTAGTCGGTCCTCATTGC
>PWUB01000327.1 GCA_003563755.1 Clostridia bacterium | reverse complement strand
TCCGCCGCAGATTCTCCCTGACGGTGAGGATGGCGCTGCTGGAGGCAGCGGTGTGGATGTGTGCGGGCGCACCGTTGCTGATACCCCTGGCGTACGGCGGGGATCTCGTTCTGCGGGGTGAGATGACCGCCGGCACCGTCATGGCAATACTCTACCTCACCAACTACACCCGGGCACCGTTGGCGGAGCTGGGAGAGGCAATGGGCAAGTTGCAGCGGGCCCTGGGAAGCGGCGAGGATGTGCTTGAGATCATTGATTCAACAGCTACTGAGACGGTCGAGGAAGATACGTCCATGGCAACGGGCGAACGCGGCCCGGGCACCGGGCTCGTCGTCCACGACTTGACCTTTCACTACCGACAGGGCATGATCCCCACCCTGTCAGACGTGACCCTGCGGGCGGCTCCGGGGGAATGGCTCTTCTTCGTGGGGCCCAGCGGCGCAGGCAAATCCACCCTGCTGAAGATCCTCGGCGGCCTGTACCCTGTGCCGCCCGGCACGGTGTACATCAACGGAAAGAGCATCGACGATTACGATGCCGCCGCCTACCCCGCAGTGTATGTGCCCCAGGAGCCGTATCTGTTCCCCGTGACCCTCCGGGAGAACCTGCTATTGGCCTCACCCGAAGCCACCGAGCAAGATGTGCTGCGGGTCCTGCGCACCGCGCGTTCAGAGTTCGTCCTGGATCTTTCGGACGGGCTCGACCATACCGTCTCCGAGCGGGGAGAGTCTTTATCGGGAGGGCAGAGAGCACGGGTGTGCCTGGCACGGGCACTCTTGAAGAATCCAGAGGTGCTCCTCCTCGATGAACCCGGGGCGAACCTGGACGCCATCACCGAGGAGAGGTTGATGGCTCGCCTGCGGCGTGATCTGCCGGAGACGACGGTACTGGCCGCCACCCACAGGCTCGCTCCCATAAAGGAGGACGACACGGTCGTAATCATGCAGGACGGGGAGATCGCCCGCCTCGAACGGGGCAGCGACCTCATTGCGCGCAGGCGATCTCGCCCGGAGCAGGGGGGGTGTCCCTGATGACTTCCGGATGGCGAGGATTGCTGGGATGGATCAGGGCCTGGTGGTTAGGATTTGCCGTCGGTACAGTGTTTCACGTGCTCGGACTGGTCGCCGGCGACGTGCTCCTGGCCCTCAACGTCAAGTACCTGATGGACGCCTTCGACCGCACCAGCTGGCCCCTCTTTTACCTGGCGGTGGCAGGCCTGCTGATCCTGGTCCTGTTTGGGCCCCTGCTGATGGGTTTCAGCAAGTACTTCTTCGGCCTCTCCGTCCAGAGGGTGCTGCGCGATGTGCGGCGGAGGCTGTTCGGAGCGGGACTGGGCGCCGGCGAACTCTACTACGACACACACCGGACCGCCGACGTGGGCTCACACATGGTCAACGACGCCAATCGACTGGGTGAAACCCTCGAGGGTGAGATTCCCACGCTCACTTCCGCCGTCCTGGGTCTCCTGGTGTCCCTCTGCCTCTTGTATTACTGGGATGTTCTGATCGCTCTGCTGGTGATGGTAATGACCGCCCTGGGCTTTTACGTGAACTCGCGTTTTTCAGCAGCGGTCTCGCGGGTCACGGAGGCGGAGCAGGGTGCGATGGCGGAAGTGATGGGAAGCGGCTCCGCCCTGGGGTCCGGCCTCCTGGTGCTGAAATCCCTCAGGGCCGAGTCCCGATACCTCGACTGGTTTGCAGAGAAGGTAAGTCTTCACCGCGCGGCCGTGCTGCAAAGAGGCCGGGTCCAGGCGGGAATGCGGATAGCGAGGGGTCTGACCAGCGATCTCTACTACTCGGTTCTTCTCCTGGTAGCAGGCAGGATGGCCGTCGGGGACCTGATGACACCGGGAACTGCTGCCGGGATAGCGCAGCTGGGCAGCCAGGTGATCTCGCCGGCGACAAGGCTCGCCCAGGCATGGTCCCGACTGCACCGGGGCATCGCCATATCGGACCGTGTCCACACGGTCCTTCGCGCCTCCACCCGGGGCCGGCAAACGCGGGTGGGTGATGCACCACACATACACGACGCCAGCATTCAGCTGCAGGGGGTGTCTTTTTCGTATCCCTCATCACCACCCGTTGTCGACATGGTGAGCCTGGGCGCCCAGGATGGTGAGGTGGTAGCCCTGGTAGGTGAGAGCGGGTCAGGAAAAAGTACTATCCTTCGAATCCTGTTGGGGCTCTATCCCGGCTACACGGGCGAAATACGCGTGGGAGGATGCACCGTTAATCCGGCTGATCACTGGGATAGGCTCCGCCCGGTCTTCTCCCTCTGCCCACAGAACCTGGGTATCTTCGCGAGATCGGTGAGGGAAAACCTCATCATGGCCCTCAGCCCGGATCCGAATGGCTCGGGGTCATTGAACACTCTCAGGCGGCGGCACCCGGACATCTTCGAGGCGTTCGCCTTTGACAGCCTGTTATCCGAACTGCAGAACGGCCTCTCGACGCCGGCTTCACAGCTCTCCGGTGGTCAGAAACAGCGCCTGGCTCTGCTGCGGGCATTCTTGAAGCCAGCCCCGGTGGTGCTCCTGGATGAACCCACGAGCCACCTTGATGAGTCCAACGAGGCCATGATCTACCGCGCCATCCGCACCGCGGGTTCTGATCGCACCGTCATGATGGCAACACACAGGGTGACCGACCTCGACTGGGTTGACCGCATCTTCGTCATGGAGCGCGGTACCGTGGTTGAGCAGGGAAGTTTCTCGGAGCTGCTCACCAGGGGTGGGCATTTCGCCTCCCTGTATGATAGTCAGCTCCCAACAGCGGGCGACAAATCCCCCCGCACTTAGCCAGTCAGCGCCCCTTCACCCTTCGATGCCCACACGGCATTGAGACCCCGGGGGGGCCTCGCACAGCTCGAGCCGGCATTCACTCCGCCGGGGGGAGGCGGGAGGTCACGCCTCACCCAGCTCTGTCCCGAGGACAAGCCTCAGGGATCTCGTACCAGGGGCATGGTGGAGCAGTGGATGCTGCCCCCGTGTCGGTGGCACTCACCGTACGGGACCTGGATGCACTCGTAGCCCATCCTGTCCAGCCTGTCCGCGGTCCACCGGGAAGCATCGGTCACCAGCAGCTTTCCCGGGGCGAGGGCCAGGCAGTTGATGGCTGTGGGTTGGTCCCGGGGATCGAGGTGTACGATCTCGATGCCCAACTCAGCCAGGGTATCCATGAACCAGAAAGGAAGCCTGGTGATGTTAACGAGGGCCGCATCACGGTCTATCATGACCAGCGCTCCGTCGATGTGCAGGCTGTGGCCGGTCAGGGGAACCTCGATCAGCTTGACGCCCTGGTGCTTGAGAACGTTTCTGAGCTGGTCCACTCCCTCGGGATTCTGGCGGTAGCCTGTTCCGACCGCAGCGTGGCTCTCGTCGAGGAAGCAGAAGCTGCCCCCTTCCAACAAGCCCGCACCGTGAATGGTGTGTATGATGGGCATCCCCAGCTCGGCTAGCTTCCTCGTGAGGTAGTATTCCTCTCCCCTTCTGCCCGTCCCGTACTCCTTTCCCACGGGACCCAGGCGGCACACCACGGCCCCACCCTTGACGGCGATGCCGGTGTCCCTGGTGAACATGGCATTGGGATTGGTGGGTGAACAGTCAGCGTACTCCACCCTGACCCCGTTTGCCTCGAGTGTCGCGGCCAGACCATCGTGTTCCCTCTGCATTGCCGCCAGGTCCGGTGCCCTGTCGGACCGGAAGTACCACTGTTGATCATCGTCTATCAGGGCCTCGATCTCGGGGTCGTACTTGTCCTTTGTCATGACCTTTATCTCGTCACCGGGACGATGCAGCAGGACCATCCGCAGGGGGCCGACATCGTTATGTACTCCCCACCGGCGGCCCCAGACCCTCTTTTGCATGTCCTCGTCTTCGAAGACGGGGCGGCTCTTCGGCGGGATCCTCTCCAGAACCACGTGGTAATACTGGGGTGTCTCTTTGATGGACATATTCTACCTCCCTAAGCTGACGGTACGTCAGGTCGCATGGTTTCAGCTGATTCGCAGTCCGTGCCTCGAATCCTGCCCGCACCTTCGCCACCCAGGGTGATGCCGGGACGCAGGCCGTCCCCGCCCACGAGCCCGGTAGACGCCGGCAGCGATTCGCCGCAGCAGCCCGACTCTATGATTCACTTTTCATGGTGCTGCAGGGCGGATCTCAGCTTGGAAAAAATGCGGACCAGGTCCTCGAGATCCTCTGTGGAAAGGTGGTGCAAGAACCTGCGGAGCCGTTCGAACCGCTCCACCTCTATCTCCTCGACGATGCTGCGGCCCCTGTCGGTCGTATACAGAAGCGTGACGCGGCGGTCATCGGGGTTCTTTTTCTTGACAACCAGTCCTCTCTCGTGCAGTGCGTGGGCTATGTTTGACACGGTGGCCTGGTTCAGGTTGAAGTGCTCGGCCACCTGGGATACGTTCTTGGGCCCCTCCACCGATATGAAGCGGAGCAGGAAGAACTCCGGCCCTGTAACGTCACGGTGGGTGAATCCCTTCCGAGCATTGGTGAAGTGCTTTCCAATCGAGGAAAACAACCGGTCGAGATCCCGAATGAGAGCTTCCTTATTCACTGTCCTCCCCCTCAGAGAGCAAAATGGCACACAGATGACGAAAGCATATGATTTGTTATAAATATTTATCACGAATTGACACCTGTCAAGGTCTCAGAGGAGGAAACTGCGGATCATGACGTAGGCCAGGGCCACAGGTGCGAGGTACCGTATGATGATCGACCATGCCCCGGCCAGGGGGAAGGTTCGATCCCGGGGTGATATCTCGTGCCGCGCCCCCCGTATGCCCCACACCCATCCCACGAAGATCACCGTGGCTATCCCGGAGAGGGGAAGGGCGATGTTCGACGCGGCGGCATCCACGAATCCCATGATGTCCAGGCCCCACAACCGCACGTGCGACCACAGACCGCCCGAGAGAGCGACGGGAATGCCGGCAATGAAGGTGGTTGAGAACACGGTCAAGACCGCCGCGGGTCGGGTCCACCGCATCTCTTCCATGAGCATTGCCACGAGCACCTCGAGAAAAGAGATCACCGATGTGAGGGCGGCGAAGGACAGGGCGAGAAAGAAGGCCGAGCCCCAGAACAGGGCCGCGGGCAGAGTGTTGAACACCGCAGGAAGAGCCACAAAGACCAGTCCGAAACCGACCTCGGGTTCGATGCCGAAGGCAAACAGGGCACCAGTCACCACCAGGCCGGCCAACACCGCTATCGCCACGTCGAAGAACCCTATGATGAGGGAGTTTGTGGGTATGTTGTCCTGCCGGCTGAGGTAGCTGCCGTAAGTTAAGACAGCCCCCATTCCGAGGCTGAAGCTGAAAAACACCTGTCCCACGGCATCGAGGATCACGGGAAAGGAAATCCGTGAGAAGTCGGGCTGGATGAACCACCAGACTCCTGCCGGGCCGCCCTCGAGGAGAATCACCCTGCCCAGCAGGAGAAGGAGCAGAAACACGATTCCGGGGGTGAGGATCTTGCCCCATCTCTCTATCCCCGATGTCACCCCGAAGTAGACGATGGAACAGGCCACAATCAGGAACACCCCCTGGCCGTACAGGGGTAGTACGCTGCTCGTGATGCCCTCGAAAAGGTCAGTGAGACCGCCGACCCCCAGTCCCGCTATCTGACCTGATAGCCCCAGCAGGGTATAAAGGAAGGTCCAGCCGGCGATCACCACGTAGTAAGAAAGGATCATGAAGACAGAAACGGCGGCGATCAAGCCCAGGATACCCCATCTATCGGCCCGGCCGATGATCCGGAAGGCTCCGACAACGCCCATCCGGCTGCGCCTGCCCATGGCCAGCTCGGCCATCATCAAGGGTATGCCGACGGCCAGGACGACAACCATGTAAACGACGAGGAAGGCGCCACCTCCGCGCTGCACAACGACCGTTGGAAAGCGCCAGACGTTGCCCAGCCCCACCGCTGAACCCACCGTCGCCAGTATGAAGCCGAGTTGGGAGTTCCACTGCTCACGACCCTGGGGATCCACCATTTTTCTGCCCCCTGCTAACATAGCCTGAGTCGGGCGCCATACGTTCATACAGAGGGGTATGGGCGTTCACCCAGAAGTCGCTACCACGAAAGGAACTTTTGCCCTCCCCTGTCGTCTGTGACCATATGTGGATTCTATCCGCACAGGAACGAATGGAGGTCTGAGTCATGGTGTTGTTGGAGATCGAGGGTGTCTCCCGGGTGTACTCGAGCGGGAAACGGAGTGTGCATGCGCTGAAGGATCTCAGCTTCAGTGTGAAAGAAGGAGAGTTCGTCTCCATCATGGGGGCATCGGGATCGGGGAAATCCACCCTCCTGAACGTGCTCGGCTGTCTGGACCGGCCCACCGAGGGAACCTATAGTATCAACAACCGCGACGTCTCCCGGCTCAACGCCGGGCACCTGGCGGATCTTCGCGGGGGCATGATCGGCTTCGTGTTCCAGACCTTCAATCTCATCAGCGGGCTCACCGCGCTCCGCAACGTGGAGGTTCCCCTGATGTACCGGGGGATACTCGGCAGGGAACGAAGACAGAGGGCTCTGGATGCCCTCGAGGAAGTCAACCTCGCCGACCGTGCGGGGCACCTACCCTCCGAGTTGTCGGGAGGTGAACAGCAGAGAGTGGCTGTTGCGCGGGCGCTGGTTACCAACCCCCTGCTGATTCTGGCCGATGAACCGACCGGTAACCTGGACTCCACCTCGAGCAAGGCCATCATGCAGCTGTTCCAGAGAATCAATCGTGATACGAACGTGACCATCATACAAGTCACACATGATCCGTCGATGGCCCGCTACGGGAGAAGGCTGATCGTCATCCGTGATGGGATCATGATCAGTGACGGACCGGTGGACGATCCGCATTCGGAGGATCCACCCGCCGCCGTCAGCGGTACCACCGGCGACAAGGAGGAGGAGTCCTGATGTGGCAGCGATTCCTGGCTACCGTCATCGTCCTGGCCCTGGTGGCCGCCGGCGGTTACTATGCCTATCACATGCTGATGGGCGATGAGGCCGCCGCCGAGGAGCCCCTGTATGCTGCTGTCGCGGCCAAGAGGGGTGATCTGCTGGTCACCGTGGAGGGTTTCGGCAATCTCAACCCTATCTATTCAGCGAACATACAGACCGAGGTGGGTGGGTTCCTGGAGAGCCTCACCATCGGCCAGGGCGATGTGGTGTACCAGGGTCAGGTCGTCGGTCACATGAGAAACGAGGAGGTGGCGGCCCAGATGAGGTCCCTCGAGCTGGAACTCGAGAGAAAGACCGCATCACTGGCGGGCATCCTCGGAGTATCCGAACACGCTGTAGGATCGGCCGACGCGGCTCAGGGCATCTCCCTGGTGGCTCCCATCAGCGGAAAGGTCGTCGATCTGCGGGTGGCAGAGAACGACCGGGTGGAACGCGGATCGATGATCGCCCGCATAATCGATGACGCCCGGGTGGTCATCGTGGCCGAGTTCACTCCCGCCCAGTTCTCCCACGTAGAAGACGGGATGCAGGTCCAGCTCCGGCCCCACGGGTTTTCCGACCTGGTGGCGGCTACCGTCGTCGATGCCAACCCGGTGAGAATTCCCCGGGAGACCCACTGGATCCACACGGTCACCGTCGAGGCCGACAACCCGGGACTGCTGCGTCCCGGTCAGTACGTGGACATCCTTGTCAGTGAGCTGGTGAGTGTACGGGCCGCGATAGATCGATTCTACGATGAAACGGTCGTGTGGTCTCCTGCCGAGGGCACCGTATCCGCCGTGTACGCGCGCGAGTGGCAGGGGGTCGAGACAGGCGATACCCTCGTGAAGCTCGGGGGAGCTGACACCCAGAAATTCATCTACGACGAGCAGATGGCCATCCGCGAACTCCACGAGCAGCTGGACCAGAAACGCAGGCTCTTGGACAGGATGGACATCCGCGCACCCATTGACGGTGTCGTGGCCTGGTCCATGAGGGACTGGGGGCACACCTATGAACTTCAGCCGGGCCAGACCATCGCCAGCATCATCGACAACACCAGGATGGCCCTGAACATACGCGTTGACGAGATTGACATCGTGCACATCGAGGAAGGCATGGAGGCCACCGTCACCGTCGAGGCCTTCCCCGGTGAAATCTTCCCCGCCCTGGTGCAGCGCGTCGATTTCATGGGACATGATGAGCAGGGCATCACCGTGTACGGCGTGTACCTGGAAGTGGAACAGACCCGGAACATCAGGCCCGGGATGTCGGCCACCGTGTCGGTGCACGTGCAACAAGTACACGATGTGCTCCTGGTACCCATCGAGGCCGTCTACAGTGAGGACGGTCAGGCCTTCATCGACATATTGGAGGATGCAGGGCCCATCAGCAGGCCGGTGCAGATAGGACTCATTGGATCCCGGTACGCCCAGGTACGAGAGGGCGTTGAGGAGGGCGAGATGGTGGTGACGGGCAGCTCGGGCGACCTAATAGACAGCGAGCGCGTAGAGCCCGTCGAACCCCCCATCGTTGTTCCGGGAGGCTGAGGGCGTAGACCTGTGGACACCCGTGACTGTGACACGGTGGGATCAGATACATCGTGCGGTGCCGGAGCCACCCCCGGCACCGCCGTAGCTTCAGGGAAGGGCGGTAGCGACATGAGCCCCAGGTTTTGCGGGCAGTGTGGTGGGCCTCTAGTGCCCGCACAGATCGGTGACGACGAGGACGTTCCCCGCTGTCCGACCTGTGACAGATCGTATTGCAAGCACCCCGCCAGCTGTGTGCTGGTGGCGGTCATCAATGAGCGTACCTGCGAAGTCATCCTGCTGCGGCAGAACTACGTTTCAGAGTCCCACTGGGTCCTGGTGGCCGCGTCAGGCCGGGTGAACGCCTGGAAGACGCAGCGGCGCGGGAGGTGTTCGAGGAGACGGGACTGCGCGTAACTCGGACCCACTACATCGACAGCTACATCCACCAGGGGAAGGGGCTCCTGATGATCGGGTTTGCGGCCCTCACCGCTGATGAAAACCCCAGGCATTGCTCAGCGGAGGTCGATGACATCCGATGGGAGAGCATACACAGGGCTCCCGAACTCCTCAGGCCCGGCAGCACAGGTCACAGGCACCTGCTCAGCACCATCGAGCTCATCGAGCGGGGCACGGAGCCCCCCACGGGATCCTTCCTCACCAGGACATGAGTTCTTGCAATGGCATGCCCGCTTGTCTGATCATTCTTCTGAGCTCATCCCTCACTGGCAGATCTGCTCTACCTCACACACTCCACGCCGGCAGTGGTACCTTTCCTGCACGAGGCTCACGTACCAGGTGCCGCCATCGTTCTCCATGGTCACACGGTAGTCAATGCCTGCCGTGGCGTCGTCCTTGAGTCCCCAGAACATAATGACTCCCACAGCCTCGTCGTCCTGGCTCATGATGCGGAGGGTGACTTCCCACAGGTCGCGGGCGAGCGACACGGTCAGCGGGAGCTCTCGGACAAGGCTCACGAGCAGCTCCGCCGGGGTATCCTCTCCGCGCTGGCCCGGCTCGGTGAACTCAGCGTACAAGTCGGGATCGAAATCGCGCCACTCGGTGGTACCCGGGGAGAACCCGTATTCCTCCCCCAGGATCCTCAGGGGCTCCATCTCGGGCTGATGCAGCAGACCCTCGGGGGTCCAGGCCCTGGGCTGTTCTCCGTCATCTTCCAGCATGGCGGCGATCTGCGTCTCCAGTTCTCCTATACGTTCCCGCAGCTGCTCGTTCTCCTCTTCAAGCTCAGCCACGCGTTCCTCATCCTCAACGGCACGGCATGAAGAAGCGATCAGCAAGAGCACTATCAATAAGCACGTGATCATCCTATGCTTCATGGTCACACCTCCCCTCATCCGTCTTCGAAGGAAACGACAGGCCGAACGACCGGGTGTCCCCCGCTTAGGTTTCCTTGGCCACCGCAAGACTAAACACGATCGCCACACTCCCGCTTAACGCCGAGCACCCTTGCCTCAAGGGCTTACGGCTGAAGCGGGGAGCATAAC
>PWUB01000360.1 GCA_003563755.1 Clostridia bacterium | reverse complement strand
GTCGTTGATGCTGCGGCTTACTCTTCCTCCTCGCACTCTTCATCCTCCGAGTGGCAGCACTTCTCCTCTTCCTCTTCGTGGCAGCACTCCTCGGAGTCCTTTTCATCGTGGCACTCGCACTTTTCGCCATCCCTGCACTTGCAGTCGTGATCGTCCTCGCACTCGCACTCGCATTCGCACTCGTCGTGGCCGTGACACTCACACTCACACTCACACTCACACTCGCAGTGGCAGTGACAATGGCAGTGACAGTGACAATGACAGTGGCAATGGCAGTGACAGTGATGATGGCTGCGGTGACGGCGGCGGTGACGCCTGCAGCAGCAGCCGTGGGAACGACGGCGGCGGCGGTGACGACGCCTCCGGCTCCGACATCCACAGTCCCTTCTACGTCCGCACATATGATTCACTCCTTCCCGTGTGGCATAACCTCCAGCTATATGTCATCGTCATATAGCGATGTATAGCGTATACTTCCGTGGTCATGTCTGTCAAGAGGTGAGGGGTGGTTTTCCTCGCAGGAGCTGGGATGCCCCGTGTGGAAGTCCCACGCGCAAGGACACTGACGACAGGAGGTAAGGCTATGCTGGCAGTAATCAATGCTGACCTGCACACGGTCAGCCAGGCCGGTCGAATAAGCGGTGGAGGCCTGCTCATCGACGACGAGGGCAGGATCGCCGCGGTAGGGGCCGATGTACAGGTTCCCGAGGGAGCCCGCGTCATAGATGCCCGGGGACGCCCTGTAACTCCCGGCATCATCGAGGCCCACGCCCACGTCGGGATCATCGAGCAGGGCGTCGGGTGGGAGGGCCGGGATGCCAACGAGTCCACGGATCCCATCACCCCCGAGGTCAATGCCCTGGATGCCATCAACCCCCACGATGATGCTTTCCGCGAGTTCCGGGAGGCGGGAATAACCTCCGCCCTCGTACCCCCGGGCAGCGGCAACCTGATCGGGGGCACGGCCGTTGCCATCAAGTGCCGGGGTAACATAGTGGATGACATGGTCATCGCCAACCCCGTGGGCATGAAGGGAGCCCTGGGCCAAAACCCCAAGGGCTCCTACGGACGAAGGGGCAAGGCGCCCTCCACGCGGATGGCCAACGCCGCCATGATAAGAGAGGCCCTCGATTCCGCCAGAGAATACATGAAGGCGAAGAAGAAGGCCGAGGAGGGAGACGGCAAGCCGCCGAAATACGATGCCCGCAGGGAGGCGCTGATCCCGCTGCTTGAGGGCGAAATGCCCTTCAGGGTCCACTGTCACCGTGCTGACGACATCGTTACCGCGGTGAGGCTGTGCAACGAATACGGCCTCTCCTTCACCCTGGAGCACGTCACCGAGGGTGATCACGTGGCCGACTTCCTCAAGGAAAACGACGCCTACTGTGCCATCGGGCCCACCCTGCAGTACGGCTCGAAGGTGGAAAACCGCGAGCGCAGCTTCCGGACCCCGGTGCAGCTGGCGCGTAAAGGCGTGCACTTCTGCTTCACCACCGACCACCCGGTGATGGCGGGCCAGTTCCTGCTGATCACCGCGGGCGTGGCCGTGTCCTGGGGAATGGACTATGACACGGCGCTCTGGTCCATCCCCCTCTCGGCCGCCGAGCACATCGGCATCGCCGACCGCGTGGGCTCCCTGGAGCCCGGAAAGGATGCGGACGTGGTGATCTGGTCAGAAGACCCCCTCGATTACACCACCTTCGCCGACTGCACCATAATCGACGGCGAGATCGTCTACGAAAGGGAGGTGTGAGGTATGCGCGCCTACACCAGAGCGAGATTCTATCCCGTCGACGGAGAGGTCATTGACGATGGAGTGATGCTGGTCGCCGACGGAAAGATCGCGGAGATCGGACGCGATGTCAGGGTGCCCGAGGGCGCAGAGGTCGTGGACCTGGGCGGCAAAGTGGTCCTGCCCGGACTGGTCGACGCTCACACCCACGCCGGGATATGGGGAGACGGCGAGGGCAGGGTATCCAACGATGGCAACGAGCGTCCCGGGCCCATAACCGCCGGGGTCAGCGCCCTGGATGCTGCCAACCCCGACCAGGTGGCCTTCGAGGGCTGCCTCGAGGGAGGCATAACCACCGTGCAGATCGTTCCCGGGTCCGGAAACCCCATCGGAGGCCTCGCCTTCGCCTGCAAGACCCGCGGAAAGATCATCGATGACATGGTGCTGAGGTTCCCCAGTGGGCTCAAGGGCGCCCTCGGTGAGAATCCCAAGCGGGGGGACGGGAAACCGGGCACCCGCATGGGGACCGCCTCGCTGATCCGGCAATACTTCGCGAAGGCGGGAGAGTACCTGGCAAAGAAGCGGGACGAGGATGCCGACGATCCCGACTTCGACCTGGGTCTCGAGAACGTCGCCCGGGTCCTCGAGGGGGAGATCCCCTTCCGGGTCCACGCCCACCGCCACGATGACATCGTGACCGCCGTGAGGCTGTGCGAGGAGCTGGGCGTCTCATACAGCATCGAGCACTGCACCGACGGACACCTGATCGCCGACTTCCTCGGCCGGCGGAAGGTATGGGCCAGCGTGGGTCCCGGCCTGTCCGGCCGCGG
>PWUB01000312.1 GCA_003563755.1 Clostridia bacterium | reverse complement strand
CAGGTTTCCGTAGTTGCCCCTCCACCCTGCAAAGAGAACCCTTCCGCCCCTGCTGGCCGCGATGGACGTGCCGTGAGGGGCGCCGATGTCGATGCCGTTATGGAAGCTCCCCCAGCGGTAGCCGAAGTATGAGGTGATCGGGCCCGTGACGGGCCAGCGGAACAGCTCCCCCCTGGCCGCCAGGATCGCCTCCCGGAGCGGACGGGCGTACGGAAGGATGATTTCTTTTCCCACGGTGAGGTCATCGCCCGGACGGATCGCATTGACCGCCATGATGTCCTCACAGTCTATCCGATACCTCTCGGCGATTTCACCGACACTATCACCGGGGGCCACCCGGTGCAGTAGGCCCGGGAGGCTGAGGACACGAAGGATCTGACCGGGCTGCAGCCGGTTCCAGTTCGACATTTCATTGAGCACCGCCAGGCTGTCGGGATCGGTGCCGAAGCTGCCGGCGATGTCCCAGACGGTGTCGCCGGCCTGGACCTCATACTCGACAACCTGGGCATGAAGGGGAGGCACCAGGGGCTCTCTATCATTGACGGGCGGAGGAGGCACAAAAATCGGAGGGGTTCGCAGGGATGCGGCGGCATCTGTTGGTGTTGCAACAAGGACCAGAACAAGGGCCAGACACAGGATGATCCCCCGGGTAAGTCGCCTCCAGCTGGTCCTCACCAGGGGCACCTCAACGTGATTAGATTGCTCACCACGCCTGTCGCTAACCATTCCCACTCCCTGCATCGGCGACCCTTCCAGCAAAGGTGACCTCTTGAACCAGAAAGGTGTGTTCTTCACATAATGGTAAAACCACTATAACAAAACGCCTGCCCGGGCGGAAGCTGGTCCCTCAACCGGTCAGGGTCACCTTCCTCTTCACCGTTCCTCCCCGCTCAGACCGCAGTATCACTGCAACCTCGGACCCATCCTCTGACCGGATCGTCCACTTCAATCTCTCAGCACTTCTGCTCTGTTCGCCATAACGCCCGTGGACGGGTCTCTGGGCACGTCCATATCCCTCGAGAAAGCCAATCTCCGTGATCCTGTCACCCGTGAGGAGTTGGGCCCCCTCGGGCAGGGCCAGCTCCACCACATCCTCCCGCACAGCCCCCTGCTTCTCCGCCTGTTTGCTGATGCGCGTGTCCAGGTAGCCGTGATTGCTCACCAGAGCGGAGATCACGTACCCGCTCCCCACCGAAGATGCGACCAGCTCGTCAATATGCACCTCGGGAAGGGCCAGCGAAAAGATCAGCGGAAACTGGATGTTCTTGTGGCACTCGGCGGCCAGCAGATGGCGGGGCGGGTTCTGGCGGCACTCCTTCGTGACCCAACCTCCGATTTCCACCCGGCCCAGCTGGGGGGGGTCAAAGGGACGCCACGGGACAAAACCCTCACCGGCCAGTTCGCGATCGTTCCACTGCAGGAGTCTGAGCTCAAGCTCCCTCCTGCTGTCCGGGGGCATCCTGCGCATCTGCACCGGGTCTACCTTCAGGTCCGGGGCCGCCCGGCCCACCACATCCCAGAGCTCAGGAGTGAACCCATACACACCCCGGTGCTCCCAGGTCCAGTCGTCAAGGACGCCTGACCATATGTCGCCGTAGCAGCATATGACAGGGTATCCGGTCACCTCCGTTCCCCACCTGCCGATGGTCTCATAGGTGGCCATGTCCTCGCTGTCAAACTCATCATCCCTCATGGTGCTGTGTGGGCGGAATAACACCCCCCCGGTGGTGTGGTAGACCAGGACCCCTCCTATGTTTCTGTGGGCATCGATGAACTCCACCAGGTTGCGGGTCTCCGGCTCCGAAAGGGGAAAGGGACCGGCGCCCCTGGTGGTCGGGCTGTAGCCTGCGGGGAAGTTGCGGTTCAGATCAAGACCGTACTCGACGGGCACGGGGCGGAAGGGCAGCTCAACCTGGTCTGCAACTTCTCCGCGGTCATCCCTGACGATGCCCTCACTGTAGATGTGGTAGAAGGGCCCGTCCAGGTCCGCAGGCGTCCGCTCCACCATGAGACGGGGATCATCGGGATCAGCTTTGTATGCCCCGCGGTCATTGTCGGTGATCCGCATCAAAAGAATCTTTCCATCCCCGTCTATGTCCATCGCGTGCAGGCCGGGCGGATCCTCGTCACGGCGATACTCCGGGTAGATGCGCACGCTGCTCCGCAGCATCTCGGGAGTCGTAAGGTACTTCTCAGCGCCGTCGGGGTTGGCCCTGGGGACGATGTAGAAGGTGCGGGTCTGGAGAATCTTCTCCACGCGAGGATCCCGGGAGGGGTTCGAAACAAGATGATCGATCAGATAAAGACAGGTCATCGAGGCCGTCACCTCGCCAGCATGGATGTTGCCGTCCACGTAGAAGCCCGGCTTGTGTTCCGGCTCACCCGCGCGGCGGTCGGTGACGGTAGCTGCCCAGACATCCCTGCCCTCATAGCTGGTGCCGATCGACTCGAGTCGTATGAGATCCGGGTGTTCGCACTGCTTCTCCTGCAGCCACCCGGTGAGTTCATCATGAGTATAGTAACGATCAAAGGACACTGCGACCGTCTCCCCTCGTGGTGAATGGCTCTGCATGTTCCTTGAATTCACCACAGAAGCGAAATGTCCTTCAAGGCAGCAAAAAGGCCACCGGTGCGGTGGCCCTGGAGCTGGCGACGGGATTCGAACCCGTGAACCTGCCGCTTACGAGGCGGCCGCTCTACCAGCTGAGCTACGCCAGCACAGCAAAATGGAGCGAGAGGCGGGATTCGAACCCGCGACCGTCGGCTTGGGAAGCCGATGTTCTACCCCTGAACTACTCTCGCCGGTGTGCTGATCCAGATAAGAAATGGCGGAGGCGACGGGATTTGAACCCGCGATCTCCGGCGTGACAGGCCGGCATGTTGAGCCCCTACACTACGCCTCCGCGCCCATTGATTTTATCATCCCCGCCGGTCCTGTGCAAGGAGGATCACCTTCATCGGCAACCATGATATCGGCAGGACCTCATCCTGTCAACCAGGTCAGAACACCCAGAGATACGAGTATGATGCCGGGCAGCGCCCGCGACATCCACGGGGGCAGCTCCGCACTCAGACGGGAGCCGATCAACATGCCGGCGGACAGAAAAACTGCGGTTCCGAGGGCCACCGCTCCGGCGGTGAGGGCCACCGGCAGTTGCAGGAATCCCGCGCTGATGCCGGCACCCAGGGCGTCAAAACCGAGGGCGAGCCCCAACAGCACCGCCTCGGATCCCCCGATGGTCCGCGACTTGTCTATGTCTGCCGCCTCGGGATCTTGCAGGACCTTGATGATGATGCCGACGTGGCGGAGTTTCAAGACGGCAATGGGAGACTCTGTCCCGGTTTCACCGTATGGAGCATCGGAGTTCTCTTTCCGGGCACCCGGCTGCAGAGCCGCTGACAGGAGGAACCAGACCCCCAGGCCCACCAGGATCGCCGCCCCGAGACGGGGAGCCGCCGCCGGAGAAAACCACGTGACCATCACGCCTCCGAGCAGCATGGCAGCCAGCTTCAAGAGGGCGGAGAACAGGGCAACCAGGCCGAGCACATAGGGCGTGATCATCATGCGGCGAAATCCGTAGGATATTCCGACAGCCAAACTGTCCATACTCACAGCCATTGCCAAGACCAGCACCTGTATCAGCTGCATGTGGTCCCCCCAGTAGAAGACTTATGAGCACTTCATCCTATTCGGGGAGACCACTCAGCGCTAACGCGGTCTGAAGGCGGGCTCCAGCTCCAGGGTCTGTTCGCGACCCGGGCCCACCGAGATGTGGGTGACGGGGGCTCCCGCGAGTTCTTCAACGGTGCGCACGAAGCTGCGGACGGCCCGGGGAAGATCGGTGAAGCGACTCGCCCCGCTGATATCTTCATCCCATCCTTCGAGCGCAACGTATTCGGGCTGACAGGCGGAGAACACCACCTGGTCGGGGGGATACTCATCCAACACAGCATCCCGATGAGTATAGGTGGCGGCGATCTTGACCTCCTCCATGCCGCTTAGCACGTCGATCTTGGTCAGGCAGATGCCGTCCAGCCCGTTGACCCTGACCGAATGCCGAAGCAGGACAGAATCCAGCCATCCGCAGCGTCTGGGCCTGCCGGTGGCCGTGCCGTATTCCCTCCCTCGCTGCCTGATGCTGTCACCGATCTGGCCCTTCAGCTCCGTTGGAAAGGGACCGCCACCGACCCGGGTGGTGTAGGCCTTGGTGACTCCCATGACCCGCGACAGGCTCGTGGGCGGGACGCCGGTTCCGGTACAGACACCTCCCGCGGTTGGATTGGAGGACGTTACGTAGGGATAGGTCCCCAGGTCAACATCCAGCATGGTGCCCTGGGCTCCCTCAAAGAGGAGCCTGGCACCCTGCTCGAGGGAACGGTTGAGCAGAAGAACCGTATCACAAATGTGGGGGCGGAGCTGCTCTGCATACTGCAGGTACTGCCGGGTGATGGCCGCTGGATCCAGGGGCTCGAC
Source organism: Clostridia bacterium (assembly GCA_003563755.1). The sequence continues at coordinate 5,530 of PWUB01000312.1, read as the reverse complement.
GCCATAGACCTTCTCAAGGAGAGGGTTGACCCGCCGCAACTGCAGCTGGACCTTCTCAGCAAAGGATTCCGGAGTCAGAAGATCCGCGATGCGCAGGCCCCAGCGCGCGGCCTTGTCGCGGTATGCTGGCCCTATGCCGCGGCCCGTGGTGCCCAGCCTGTGCGACTGCCGCAGTCTCTCCTCCTCTGCGTCGAAGATCTTGTGATAGGGCATGATGAGGTGGGCGGCATCGCTGATGCGCAGAAGGGACAGGTCGCAACCTGCCGCCTCCATCCGCTCGAGCTCCTCGAGGAGAAGGCCGGGATCCACCATCATGCCGTGAGCAATGACACTCATCCTCCCGGCAAGGATGCCCGATGGGATCAGGTGCAGCCTGTGCTCGACCTCGGAGACCACCAGGGTATGGCCGGCATTTGCCCCGCCCTGGTACCGAACGACGATGTCCGCCCCGGCGGCCAGGTAGTCGGTCATCTTCCCCTTGCCCTCGTCACCCCACTGGGCGCCCACCAGTACGACTCCCATTTTCAACCTCCCCGGTTTTCTCGGGCCAGGATGGCTCGCGCGGCATGCACGCCTGACGCAGAGGCCTGCACCAGGCCGCGGGTTATGCCCGCCCCGTCACCGGCGGCATAGAGATTCCCAACCGGTGTCTCGAGGGAGCTGTCCACTTCCAGGACCGATGAGTAGAACTTAACTTCAACCCCATACAGCAGCGTATGCCGGGAGTGCACTCCCGGAAGAAGCGAATCGAGAGCCTCCAGCATCTCCAGTATGCCCAGAAGATGACGGTACGGAAGGACGAGGCTCAGGTCTCCCGGGGTGGCGTCCTTCAGGGTGGGGACGACCACTCCCCGCTCTATCCTGCGCGGGGTGGAACGGCGACCGGCCAGGAGATCACCCAGTCTCTGCACCAGGATCCCCCCGCCCAGCATGTTCGCCAGCGAGGCGATGTTGCGCCCGTACTGCACCGGTTCATCAAAGGGCTCGGTGAAGGTCTTGGACACTAAAAGAGCGAAATTCGAATTTTCCCCGGAGGCCTGCCGATAGCTGTGCCCGTTGACCGTGACCAGTCCATCGAAGTTCTCCATCGTCACCTCACCGTGCGGACACATGCAGAAGGTCCGCACCTTGTCGTCGAAGGACTTCGAGTAATACAACAGCTTCGACTCATAGAAGGCATCGGTGATCTCCTCCAGCACCAGGGCCGGCACCTCGACCCGCACCCCAATGTCGACGGAGCTGGAGGACACCCCGATTCCCAGACGATCCGCCTGATGTCCCAGCCAGGCCGAACCGGCCCGTCCCGGAGCAACCACCACGTAGCGCCCGGCGTAGCGCCGTCCATCAGCGGTTGCCACACCCTCAATGCGCCCATCAGAGGCCAGGATCTCGGCCACCTCGACGCCGGTCTCGATGTCCATCCGGCCCTCCAGGTGCTCGTGGGCCGCTGCGGAAACCCGCGCACAGACGTCGGTGCCCAGGTGCCTGATCTGACCGGGCACGAATATCAGGTCTGCCGCGGCCGCCCGCCTGCGCATGGCGTGGGCAACCTCGGGATCCGTTCCATACACCTCCTCTGGTGCACCGAACCGCAGATACCACCCGTCACAGTACGCTATGAGGCTCTCCAGGGCGTCCCTGCCCGTGTACTGCGCCAGGTTCCCTCCAAACTCGGTGGTCAGGGTGAGCTTGCCATCACTGAAAGCGCCGGCGCCCCCCCACCCGGTGATATTGTGACAGGGATCACACCGGGCGCACTGCATCCCGCCCGACACGGGACACCTGCGCCTCTTCATCTCGGGTCCCCGCTCCAGGATCAGCAGGCTCAGGTCAGGATCCCCCTGGAGCAGTTCCAGGGCACAGAAAATCCCCGCCGGTCCAGCCCCGACGATTATGACATCAAAGGGTGAAGCTCTCATGCTCCCTCCTCCCGCCATTCCGGCTCCACGAACCTGCTGTACTGCCGGAGGAATATCAGCGGTACGGTTCCTGTGGGGCCGTTGCGCTGCTTGGCCACGATTATGTCCATGATGTTATCATTGTCCCGTTCCGGGTTGTTCCATATGAAGGCGACAAGATCAGCATCCTGTTCTATCGCCCCCGATTCCCGCAGATCCGACAGCTGGGGTCTCCGGTCCGACCGCTGCTCCACCGCCCGGCTCAGCTGGGACAGGGCCAGGACGGGGCACTTCATCTCCCGGGCCAGTCCCTTGAGGGCACGAGAAATGTTGGACATCTCCTGCTGCCGGTTCTCCGCACCACCAGCGGCGTGCATCAACTGCATGTAGTCAATGATGACAAGCCCCACGTCCCTCTCTGCCTTGAGGCGGCGGGCCCGTCCGCGGAGCTCCATCGCACTCAGGCTGGGAGAATCGTCAACATAGATCCCCACGTCGCCGAGGCGCCCCAGGGCCCTGGACAGTTTTGGCCAGTCATCATCGCGCAGATAACCGGTGCGCAGGCGATGGCCATCAATGCCGGCCTCGCACGAGAGCAGGCGCAGGGCCAGCTGTTCCCGGGCCATCTCCAGGCTGAATATGGCCACCGGCACATCATGTTTGAGGGCGGCGTTGGCCGCCATGTTCAGCGCCAGAGTCGTCTTTCCCACCGAGGGCCTGGCGGCGACAATCACCAGTTCCGAAGGATGAAGCCCGGAGGTCATCTCGTCCAGCTGTTTGAAACCGGTGGGGACACCGACGAGACTGCCCTTGTTGTGATAGAGGCTCTCGATCTCCTCGAAGGCGTCCTTCAGCACATCATAGAGAGGGGCATAGGCCCGCGTCATCCTGCTCTGAGCAATCTCGAATATGAGCTGTTCGGCCCGGTCCACAACATCCGTGGAGGAATCCCCGGCGGAGTAGGCGAGGCGGGTGATGTCCGCACAGGCCCTGATCAGCTGCCGCAGCAGGGATTTCTGCTCCACAATCCTGGCATAGTATTCTATGTTGGCGGAGGTGGGAACTGCATTGGCCAGCGATGACAGGTACGAGGCTCCGCCCACCGCCTCCAGCTCGCCGGTGCTGCTCATCTGTTCCGTTATCGTGACCAGGTCCACGGCCTCGTTGCGATCGTACAGCTTCAACATCGCGGCAAACACCTTGCTGTGTGCCCCGCGGTAGAAATCCTCAGGGCGCAGCGTCTCCGCAGCCAGGGCTATGGCATCCCTGTCCAAAAGCATCGACCCCAGAACCGACTGCTCCGCATCCTCATTCTGCGGCGGAATACGGTCCAGCAGCGCGTTCAACCCGTCTCCCCCTCTCCCTAACGGGCACCTACGCTTCCTCCTGCATCACCACCACCTTTATGGTGACATCCACCTCCTCATGAAGGGCAATCCGGATCTCGTATTCTCCCAGCTCCCGCAGGGGTTCCTCCAGGACGATCTTTCTTCTGTCCAGTCCAATCCCCGTCTTGTCAGCGACGGCCGCGGCGATCTGCTGGGAGGTGACGGACCCAAACAGCTTCCCGCTCTCCCCGGCCCTGGCGCTGATCTGTACCTCGGTGCCCTCGAGGGCAGCCGCCGTATCCCGGGCCTCGTTCCTCGCCCTGTCCGCCGTGCGCTGCCGTCTCGCCTGCTCCTGTTCCCACCGGACCATACTGTCCCTGGTGGCCTTTTCCGCCAGGCCCCGGGGCATGAGGTAGTTGCGGGCATAGCCATCGGCGACCTCGACCACCTCGCCCGACTCACCCAGGCCCTCAACTCTTTGCATCAGGATTACTTTCATTGTCTTGCCTCCTTCGATTCAGCTGCCTCTCAGTTCAGCGGGTGGTCCTGGACCGGAACCGTCTCCTGAAATCGAGGCCGGAATCAAGGATGCCAGCCAGAGGCAGGAGCAAAAAGACCACCTCGTTAAAAAAGAGAAGGACAACCAGGCTCACCGCAAGCCACCGCGTGCGCAAAAAATGGTGCACGAAAAAGTACAGAAGAGAAACGCCAAAGACGCGGTAGATCATGTCGCTGGCGAAGAGGACATTTCTCGCAAACACCCTGAGCAGCGATTCGCCGGCGGGAGTGACGATGTCCACCGCGAAGGCAGCCAGGAGAACAAAGGCCAGCCAGATCGGGGCTCGCCAGGTGTCAAAGGGTGTAAGATCAGCAACCTCGTACCCGAGACGGGGCAGGATCAGCCGGGTCATCAGGTAGGTCCAAAGCGTGTACACCATGGCGGAGAACATAAAGACCGCGGGGAACACCAGATGCAGATAGAGCATCGTCATCTGTATCTGATCACGCGTCTCCTCAACGGTCTCCCGGTCAAGCCCGAGGCGGAGGTAAACGTCAGCGGCCCGTTCTATGCTCTCCTCCATCATCATCTGCATCTGCTCCAGCAGGTTCACGCCCATGAGGGGGCCGCTGATCAGGATAGCGACCAGAAATGCCCCGGTGACGGCAACGGTGCCCGCTCCAATGAGAGTTGCCGCATTCCAGTTCCTGTCCAGCCCAACCCCGAAGGTAACTCCTATGAAGCCGACCAGAATCACACCGGCGAACAGGGCCTGCAGCAGACCGAGAAACATCGTGGCCAAAAAGACCGTGACAGCGACCACCATGACCCCGTAACGAACGCCGTGCCGCATGATCACGACCATGACCGGAACGGGCCACGCGAGCAGCACGAAAAGCCCTGCCAGAGGCAGGTACACACCGATGAACATCAGCAGTACGGTGATGGCCGCCAGAAGAGCGCTCTCAGCCAGCGGGCGCACCCCGGCATTCTCGCCGTTGCGGCGACGAATGATCAACCACGCCCCTTCTCCGCATCATCGCGATAGTCCATGAGTGCGGTCAGATCGCCGTACCAGGTCTCCAGCTGATGCTCGCTGCGCGCCGTTGAACGGAGACGCTGATCTATGCGCGCATCAACGCGGCTGAAGCGGATCCCCACCCGCCTGGCGAGCAGATAGCAGCACGACACGATCGCTGCCATGCTGTCAACGACTGCATCCTCCTTGGCTGTCATGAGCGCCCCAAACAGGCTCCCGAGCTGCCCGATGATCTCTGTCTTCAGCCACTCTATCGCGTGCACATTCCTGGCGATTCCCACATCACCTTTGTGTCTGAGCACGAATGGGAGCACCGGCCCCGTGCCCTGTCCCCCTTTCCAGCAGGCCTGTTGAGGTGGGTCACTGTCACTCGACGGTGAAGGGAAGCAGGGCCATGACCCGGGCCCGCTTTATCGCCCTGGTCAGCTGGCGCTGGTGACGCGCACAATTTCCGGTGATCCGTCGGGGCAGGATCTTGCCCCTGTCGCTGAGAAAGCGGCGCAACCTTCCCACGTCCTTGTAGTCCACCGCATTGATCTTGTCCATGCAGAAGGTGCATACCTTCCTTCTGCGCTTGCGGTTTCTTCGCATCCTGATTTCCACCTCCTAATTGAAGGGTGGCTCATCATTGTCGTCGAGGAAATCCTCCAGCAAGTCCTCGCTGTCCTTGGCACCGCGATCGCCCTGATTGCGGCGATTGGCGCCGCCGTCTCTGCCCTCGCCATCCGAGGGCCAGTCGAGGAACCGCACGTCGTTGGCGACGACT